>JBBSBO010000806.1:0-1794 GCA_038251215.1 Caldilineales bacterium | reverse complement strand
GCTTTCCTGGTTGAAGCGCGCCGGCTCGGGTTAAGACCGCAGCGCATCGACCAGTTCAGCCAGCGCGACGGCGAGCCGATCTTCGAGGTTTGGCGCGCGACGCCGTGACGCGAGCTTCGCCCAGGCTGGTGAATCAGCTTGATTTGTATTTATGTTGACATGGCGGCGGCCTGGTGATACAATCGCACACAGAGGACAACGCATGTCCTCGCTTGCGCGCGCGGTAACAGCGCAGCAAGACGGGCGACCGGGACAGGCGCCACGTTTCACCCCAGCGGAAGTAGAATGCATCTGACTGAGCACGACCTGAGCGCAGGACACGCCCAACCGAAGGTAGGCCGCGCCGCTGCCGCACAGGGCGGGCGTGTGGCGCGTCGCCTGCTCGAACCCCCGCGCAGCCGGCGGCAGATCTTCGCCGTGCTGGTGCGCGCGGAGATGACGCCGCTGCTGCTGATCCCCTTTGTCGTGGGCAGTCTGCTTGCCTGGTGGGAGGTAGGGGCCTTTAACCCGTTTGCGCTTGGCTTTGGGCTGATCGGCGTGCCGGCGGGCGTGTGGGCCTTTCGGATGCTGGGGGATTTCTGCGCGCAGGCCTATGATTCACGCGCCGACGCTAAGGCTGCGCAAGACCCCTTCTATACCGGCCTGGGCTTGATCCGGCGGGGACGCGTGCCGGCGACGATGGTGCGCGACGTGGGGCTGCTGCTGCTGGCGATCTTCCTCGTGTGTACCGTGTGGCTGGCGCTGTTGGCCGGATGGCCCATGTTCGTCTTCGCCGGTATCAGCCTGCTCTTGGGCGCGGCGCTGCTCTTATTGCCGTTTGTGCCCGGCTATCGCGGCTGGGGCATCGGGCAAATCGGCTTCATGCTGATCTTCGGCGCGCTGCCCGTGCTGTCCGGCTACTATGGGCAGGCGCAGGCGCTGAGTTGGTCGGCGCTATGGGTGGGCATCCCCATGGCGTTCATCATCGGCCTCGCCGAGTTTGACTATGATGCGATCCATATTCGTCGCGATTGGCTGATCGGCAACCCGACCTTGGCGGTGAACCTGGGGGCGGCGCGGCTGCGCGATGCCGGCGCGCTGCTGACCCTGGGCGTTTATGTCTCTCTGCTGCTCGTCATCAGCCTGACGAAGCTGCCGCTGCTCGGGTTGGCGACGCTGGCGACGCTGCCGATGGCACTGGGCGCGTTTGAGCCGTTGCAGCGCGAGCCGATCACGCCGGAGCACTGGCTCGGCCTGTACGCCACGGCGCTGAATGCCGGCCTGGTGACCGGGCTGCTCTTCTGCGCTGCGCTGGTGGTCGATAAGCTCTGGTAAGGCGGCGCGGCACCGACCTGCGCACGGATCGCGGCTGCCGTGTCTTTTGACGCGCGTGTCTCGTGATGAGTGTATAGCATAAGACTGCGTGAAGACTTTTGCGATTCCCTCCCTTTCTGTCGCGCCTCCCCCTATTGGCTGATCGCGCCGTGCGTGTGCAGGCGACGCGCCCGCTCACGCGCAAAGAGTTCTATGATTTGGCGGCGCACTGCCGTGAGTTGGCGTTGGAGCTGGCCGAATACGACCAAAACCGCGTCAACCTCAAACGATGTCGCCAGTTCAACCAGTGGCTGCCCAGCGTGCGCGCCTATGATCGCCTGGCCCCCCGCCTGGCAACGTTGCAGCCGGCGCGGCCGATCGCCCGCTGGCAAGTGATGTTGCTGGGCCTGGGCGCCGGTTTTGCGCTCTACGCGTGGGCGCTGTCACGCCTGGGCCAAGCGCCGGCGTCACTGGTCTTCTATGTCCTGATCTTCTCGCTTT
>JBBSBO010000805.1:0-1806 GCA_038251215.1 Caldilineales bacterium | reverse complement strand
GTCGCCCGCGTGATGTCGACCAGGCGCAAGTGGGGGAAGTGCGCCAGCCGAGCTTCGGATTCGCGGGCGACTGCCGCTTTTTGCAGCCGCCAGGGGCGCACCGTCAACTCCATCAGCGTGACGGTCGAGGTGACGCCTGTGGCGCGCCCAGCCTCGATGTGTTCCAGGAGCAACTGGGTCAGCGGCAAATAGCGGGGATGCGCCTCGAAGTGATAGATGAAGATCGAGGTGTCCAGCCCGATGACGGCATGGCCGGCTATTCTTTGTCGGAAGGCGTCCATGTCCGGCGTTCCTCTTGCACGTACTCCTCTGCATCCACGTCCGCCCACACCTCGCGATGAAGCCCCGCCAACTGTGCGGTGAAGTTGTCCGGCTGCGGCAGCAGGATGAGCATGCCGTCCTGCACATCGACCAGCAGCCGATCGCCGGCCTCAATTTGCAAGCGTTGGCGCGCCTGGCTGGGTAAGGCCACCTGATAGCGTTTGCTGACCTTAACGGATTGGGGCTTTTGCATGGCGCGGCTCCTTTTCTATCGGTTACAAAGCAAAACTGCCTTTCTGCTTTGTATTCTACCCCAAGAACGCGCAGAAAGAAAGAGAATTCGGTTCTCTATGCGCCGCCAATCCACTGTCGAAGCCTATCTTTATGGCCGCAGATCGTCTTTTTCCTGGAGATGTTCCAACATAATTGGCTAATTTATAGTTCTTGTAAAATCTATGCGCAACTTTTCTTGTAAATCTACGTCATCTTATGTGAAATCAAGTAATTGTGGTTGCGGAACGTGGGATAGATAACACAAAAATATCGCAAACCGGTCAATATCCGCAGTCGCACAGCAGCGCAGGAGGTGAGTTGCAACGCCGGACCGCCCTCGAGGCGAGAGCGTAGGCAAGCAGTGCAAGGAGCAGCTTCAAGAAACCCGAACTTATCGCGAGTGAGATTTGTACTACGCCCATTGTTCTGCGCCTGTGAATGCGCAGGGTTCATCCGAACGGAAGGAGCTATGAAGTGAAGCGAAAGAATGTGGCAGATTTTGTTGTGGCGCTGGCGGTGATGGCGCTGGCATTTGCGCCAAGCGTCGCTCAGGCGGGGCCGATCACGCCGCCGCCCCTGGCGATCACCGGGCCGCGCATGGCGCCGCCTGTGATCCCGCAGCCCTTCTCTGACCTGCTGGTCAACGCGCCGCTGACGATCAACGCCCTGGAAGCCAACGCCTGGGACGGCGGGCGCAACCAGGAAGCCCCCGGACGCGGCATTCGCCAGACCCTCACCGGCCTCGGCGCCGGGCTGACGCTGTACGACTCGCCCTCGGTGTGTAACGACTTCAACGCCGAGATCGGCTGGTCCGCCTCCGACGGCAACCCCGACATGTGGACCGACTGGTACTCCGGCTGGGCGCCCTTTGCCCTGGACGAAGGCGAATACAGCGCCAACAACGTCGCCTTCACGCGTGAGCGCTCGGTCGGCCCCGGCAACCGCTACAACGATGCCGAGAGCAAGGACGGGCGCGAGGAGTACGCCATCAAGATCGCAGGCAGCCGCCCCTACGCCGCCGGCCTGGGCAGCCCGCGCATCGCGGTGCCCGCCGGCTATGAAGGCGGCCAGGTGCAGGTCAGCGTGCGCTACTTGATCTGGGACCATGACCAGGGCAGCGCGCCGGGCAAGGACGGCATCGACTATGACTGGGCGTCCTTGGGCGTCAAGCCTGGGGCCGACGGCGACGTCGCCCTCTATGCCAACGGCTATGTGCGCGGCGAGTGGGCGGAACTGGTCAACACCGTGGAGCTGGGCGACGCCCGCGATATC
>JBBSBO010000804.1:0-1816 GCA_038251215.1 Caldilineales bacterium | reverse complement strand
TCAACAGGAAATTGTCTTTGCCGATGGCCTGGGCGTATTCGTGCAGGGCAATGCAGAAGCGCCGCGCCTGTTCAATGGGCACATGCTTGACCGCGTCGACATGGAAGCCGTCACAGTCGCTGACGGCAATCCAATATTGGTAGACCTGAATCAAGGCGCGCAGCACTTCCTCGTCTTGGATGCGCAGATCCTTGAGGTCGTAGAAGTCGCCGTGGCGATATTCCATATCCGGGTTGAGGGGATCTTCGCAGCAGCCGGCGCCCAGCTGGCTGATCTCGCCGGCGCGCGTGTACCACTTCGGGTTCTGGAACTCCTGAGGCCAGACGCCGTCTTCTTCGTCCAGCGGGGTCGGAATGCTCTCGCCCGTGCGCGAGCGCCAGCCGTGGATGCGATAGGGTGGCGCGAAGCGATAGGGCATCGTCTCGCGCGGCAGGCCGCTCTCCTCGTCCAGGTAGAAGAAGTTGTTGCCGCTGTGGTTGAAGAGGGCGTCGAGGATGACGTACATGCCGCGGTGATGGGCGTCATCCACCAGGTCGCGCAGATCCTGGCGCGTGCCGAAGCGCGGGTCGATCTCCAGGAAGTTCTGAATGCCGTAGCCGTGATACGTTTGCAGGTCGGCGCGCTGTTTCCAGGGCGGGTTGAGCCACAGCGTCGTCACACCTAGCCCCTGCAAATAGTCCAGCTTGCTGCGGATGCCGCGCAGCGTGCCGCCCACAAAGCGCGTGCCGGCGTGCATCCAGGCGGCCTTGTCGGGCGCATGGCAGCGACTGGGCGGGGCGGGGTCAAAGAGCGGGCGCATGTCTTCGCGTGCATCGCTGAAGCGGTCCGGCAGCAACTGATAGAGCACCTGGTCGCGCCAGTCCGTCGGGCTGGGATGGACGGGGCCGCGAGGGGTCAGGTCGGCGGCGGCGAGCGTGCGGGGCGCAGACGGCTCAATCTGGGTTGGCTGTGATGGCTGTATCGGCTGGGTCGGCTGTGATGGCATGACGGGTTCTTTCTCCGGTGATGCGGTCAAGGACAACTCGTATGCGTGGCCGGCCGGCTTGCGCCGCGCCTCATCTACGGGCGCAGTCCATTATACACAGAAAGCAGGCAAATGGAGCATTTCGCCGCCCAGCTATCGTATAGCCGCCGTAGGGTTGGCGTGGGGTTGACGCGGGACCGCCGCGCCGCGACCGCCTCAAACAAGAATCACCCGCGCCGCGGGTGATTCTTGCCTATTCCAGCCAATGCAGACGCGGCATCGGATGCACTTTCCTAGCCTGCCAGCTCCTTGGCCTGTGCGATCCAATCCTCGAATTCGACCTTTTGCCACGCGGCCGGCTGCACGATCTCCTGCAAGCGCTCCGGCGTGAGCGTGGCAAGCACGGCGTAGGTCGTGATGCCGGCGGCCTGCAACGTCTCGGCGAACTTGGGGCCAATGCCGCGGATGATCGTCAGGTCGTCCACCTCGGCCAGGGCCGTCTCGGCGGCGCCCATGCGAGTTTCCATCTCTGCAACCTCCACCTCCGCAACCGCGGCGGCAGACTCGACCACGACGGTTTCTTCCGGTGCAGGCTCTTCCAGCCCAAGCGCTTCCTCGACGACATCCGCCGGTATCGGCTCAGGTTCATTCTGAGCGTTGTCCATCGGCTCGGCCTCCGTCACTAGCGGGGCGACGTACTCGGCTTGCGGCGCGGGGGCAAACTGCTTAGTTTGCGCAAGCTCTTGGAGTTCGGCCGTTTCCATCGCCGGGACGCCGGCGGCGATGCCGGCTTGCACGGCGGGCGCGGCGCCCAGTTCGCCCAGACGCATGTTACACTCGGACAGCTCGCGC
>JBBSBO010000803.1:0-1818 GCA_038251215.1 Caldilineales bacterium | reverse complement strand
GGATTGCCGATGGCAACCACGGTATTGCCCACGCGCAGGTTATTCTGCGAGTCGACTTCCAGTGGGTTCCACACCATGCCCTCGGGCGGCGTCACCTTGATCACGGCGAGGTCGGCCTGCGGGTCGGTCGCCACAACCTCGGCGTCGGCCCAATGGCCGTCATGAAAGACGACCAGCACGCTCTGCGCGCCTTCTACGACATGATTATTGGTGACAATATGGCCCGCCGCGTCATAGATAAAGCCTGAACCCTGGCTTTGCAACGTGGGAGCTTGACCGTCGGGCGAACCGAACCCGGGAATGCTGGGCATGTTCGGCAGAGCGGCCGTATCGACCTGGCTGGTCACCTGGATATTGACGACAGATGAGGCCACGGCATCATACAGGTCGGCCAACGCTTCCTGGTCGGTCAACAGCGAGCTGTTGGCCAAAGAGGTCGGGACTTCGATGTACTGCGCCTCCGCGTTTACTGCGGCATAGGACTGCGTTCGCCATGCGAAAGGCAGCAACACGGCTGCCAACACCAGCAAGGCGACGCTCGCCACGATCCACGCGGTCCGCTTTGACCGTCGTTGCGGGGGCCGCGGGCTTTTCGTTTCTTCTTTGATTAGATCGTACTGATCTCTACTCATGGGGGTGACTCCTCGAATTCGCTTATCCTACAATATTAAGGCTTGGTTGCCGGACTGTTGCTTCTCTGCCTAACCGACATCTATTTTAGGCTTGTCTGGCGACTTGCGCCTATGACCCGATCTACAACCGAGGTATCCACCGGGTCATAGGTTTGCCAAACAACCTGCCGCAGAGACTAACATCAACCACAGCATAGCAACGCTTGCTTAAGTGCGGATTAAGCGCGCTTGAGTAATTGCTAAGAACGCGTCCCCCCTACGGCGCGGGTTCCGGCGTCGCATCGGCAGCTGGCGCACTCTCGGGCGCCACGGCCCCCACTGCAGCCGCCAGTTGATCCAACGTTGCGCGTAAGGCGTCAATTTCGCGGCCATACCCGCCCCAGTCGCCCTGCCCCGCCAGCGCCTGCGCCTGGGCGAAATGCTCATTCGCCTGCGCCACCAGCGCTTCCACTGTTTGCGGCAAGCCGCCGGCGTCCGGCGATGTCGCCACCTCGCCGCTCTCAGTCAGCAGTTGATCCACCGGGATCTCTCCCGCATAGGTAGCCAGTTCCTGCAAGTTGGCGTCCTCTAGCAGCCTGCTGCCGAAGAGGGCTACAAAGGCAAGCCCCATGTTTTCGGCCATGCGCACCACTTGACCGTCGGACACGATCACGCGCTTGAGTTCCGGGATTTTGCCGTTGGCCGCCTGCAAGTAAAGCGGCTCCACATAGACAAGGCTGTTGGCTACGGGGATCACGAGCAGGTTGCCGCGAATGACATCGCTGCCTTGCTGGTTCCACAGGCTGAGCTGCGCGCTGATGACGGGGTCTTGGTCGATGCGCGCTTCGATCTGTTTCGGCCCAAAACGCAGCGAATCTTTGCCGAAGGTATAGACAAGCTTGTCGCCAAAGCCTTCCGGATCGCTCTTGGCGGACATCCATGCGATCATGTTCTCGCGATTGGCAGGCGTGAAGGGCAAAATCTGCAAGAACTTCAAACCGTCTTCACCGGGCAACTCCATCAGCACATAGTACGGTTCCATGCGCAGCGGCTGGCTGCCGAAGATCTCCTCGGGCCAGGCCCACAGGTCCTCGCGGTTGTAGAACTCGTTCACGTCCGTCATGTGATACGTGAGATACATCGTCGCCTGCACTGTGAATAGGTCCGAAGGATAGCGCACATGCGCCAGGATGTCCGGCGGCATCTC
>JBBSBO010000802.1:0-1823 GCA_038251215.1 Caldilineales bacterium | reverse complement strand
GCCAAGTGCGGCTGCCGCGCACGCTGGGTATCCGCCCCGGTCAAGTGCAGGTGGCGCAGAGTTGCCGCCCGCGCCCGGGCGACGACGTCGCGGGGCTGCTTGCCCGCCGTCGCGGCGAGGTCGTGGGCCTGCGCCTGCACCGCGCCGATTGCCCGCGCCTGCACGAAGGCGAAGGCGAGGCCGTGCCCCTAAGCTGGCGCTTGCAGCCGCGCCTCAACACGCTGGCGCAGATCGAGCTGACCGGGCACGACGAGGACGGCCTTCTGGGCGACGCCGTGCGCCAGATCTACGCGCGGCTGCCGCGCCTCACGCTGCACCGCGTCGAGGCCGTCGCCAGCCACGGCGTGGCACGGCTGCGCTTCAACCTGGAAGGCGAAAACCAGGAGGTGCTGGACGAAGTCACCGCCGCACTGCGCACGCTGCCCAACCGCACCATCGTCGAGGTGCGCCCCATGCGCCTGCCCCCCTCCGAGCTGGAGACGATGATGCAGGTGAGCGGCAGCACGGGCTTCAACCCCTACAGCCGCCTGCCCGTGCATGAGCAAGCCATGTTCTTTGGGCGCTCGCGCGAGCTGGAGCAGTGCGCCGAGTGGCTGCGCCTCGGCTCCGGCAACATCTGGCTGCTGGGCCAAAAGCGCGTGGGCAAGACCTCGCTGCTGCTGCACCTCAAGCGGCACTATTTGAACCGCCAGGGTTTCGTGCCCGCCTTTGTCGATTTTCAACTGCTGGGCAATTTGGCCGAGACCAACCTCTTCTACGAGATCGCCAACGCGGTCTACACCGACTTGCAGGCCGACCCGCGCGTCGCCGCCCTGGACGCGCCGCTGCGCGCCCTCTTCGAACACCAGCCGCCGGCGCAGTTCATCGCCTATCTGCGCGCCATCCAGAGCCGCCTGGGGGCCAACCGCCTTGTGCTGCTGCTGGACGAGTTCAGCCGCACCACCGACGCCGCCCTGCAAGGCCGGCTTGACCCCAGCTTTTTCGAGGCGTGGCGCGGCGTGCTCCAGGCCATCCTGCCGCAGATCGGCTGCATCACCGTCGTGCAGCAGCAGACCTACGACGTCCTCTCGCAGCGCGCCCAGCAGCAGTCCGGCGACCCGAGCTGGCGGCTGATGGAGTTGGGCGAGAAAATCGTGCTCAAGTCGCTGGACGACGAAGACGTGCGCCGCCTGATCGAGTGGCCTATGCGCAACTTCGTGGAGTTCTCGCCCGAGAGCGTCGCATACGTGGCGAACCTCACCGGCGGCAACCCCTTCTTGATCCAGGCTTTCTGCTTCAAGCTGGCTTCGCACATGGCGCGCCAGGACCGCCGGCGCGTGGAATGGGCCGACATCGACGCCGTGCGCGCCGACTTCTTGCAGCCCAGCGAGAGCGTCTTCGCCCATTTCCTGGACATGATCCGCGGTACTGCCGTGCCGGTGACGCAGCGCATGGCCTTGCTGGCCGCGCAAGAGAATTCCTGTGAGGTCAACGCACAGGCGCTTGCCGCCGCCTTGCCCGAACTGCCGCCAGCCCAGCTTACGCACACGCTGGGCGAGCTGGTTGCGAGCGACATCCTCGTGCAGGCCGCGCCCGACCGTTGGCGCTTTGCTGCGCGCCTGTTTCAGCAGTGGCTGGCGCTCAACCCGGCCTAGCTCGCCGCATCGATCATCACTTGACCGACTATCATTTGACCGACCATCAGCCATCATACTTCAGTTAATGTAAAGTTTGATAGAGAGTTGGATTTCTGACGGGATCATAAGGCATACTTAGCGACAGGTGATAGGAGGCCAAGCAAAGCGAGACGATAGGATAGAAAAATGGTGCGTCCAGATATGGAG
>JBBSBO010000801.1:0-1831 GCA_038251215.1 Caldilineales bacterium | reverse complement strand
GCGGGGTCGTATTCATCGCCGCGGAAATCGGTCAGCGTGGCTGAGCGCGGCCGGCCCTCGGGCAGGTTGAGGTCGGCGATGAACAGATTGGCGTCGCTGCGCCCGTCCGCCGGCTGAACCTGCAATAGCTTGCTGCCGTCGGGCGAGAGCAGTTCGCCCTGCAACAGCTCGTCGAAGCGCGTGCCGAAGCCGACGGGCGCGAGCTGTTGCTGCGAACCGTCGGCCTGCATCAAATAGATCTCCTCGGCTCCATTGCGGTTGGTGCGGAAGGCGATCATCCCGCGCAGGTCCGGCGTGGGCGTAGCGGTGGGCGGCGGCGGCGGCGCAACCACCGCGGCGAGCTGCGGCGCAGCCTGGGGTGCAGGTTGCGGCGTGGGCGCCGTGGTTGCGCGCAGGGTTGCCAGTCGCGTTTGCGCCCCGCTGACGTCGCTCACCTGCAAGGCCGTCGCTTGCTCATACAGGTTGGCGGCGTAGACGGGATTGCCGTCCGCCTCGGCGCGCGCCGCCAGGGAGAGATAGGTTGCGTAGAGCCGCCCCGCCAGGTAGCCGCCCAGGTAATCGGGCCGCGTGTCATAGAGCGCGCGCCACAGGTTGATCGCCGCTTCCAGGTCGCCGGCGTCCAGCGCTTTTTTGCCGTCGGCGTAGGCGTTCAGCCGCTCCAACTCCGCTTTGGCCGCGGTTTCGTCGATCGCCTTGCCCTTGCGCAAATAGGTGTAGGCTTCTTCCGGGCCGGCGCCGGGCGCGGGCAGCGAGGTGATCAACTGCATCCCAGCAGAGTAATAGGCTTGCGTCAGCCGCTGCGCCACCACGTCCGTCTGATAGCCGCGCCCCGCCTCGGCCACCTGTTCGTAGAGACCGATCGCCTCCATCCAATTGCGCTGGGTATAGGCCAGCTCGGCGGTCTCGAAGGCAAGGCGCACGACGTCCTGCGTCCGGATCTCCTCGATGCGCGCCTCGATATCGCGGAAGCCGGGCGACCGCTCTTGAATGGCGGTCAAAAAGGCCAGCGCCCGCTCGCTTTTGCCTTCTTGCGCCAGTTGCATCGCCAGGTCATACTGCGCCACCAGGCTCATCATCTCGCGCGCCTCGGCTAGGCCCTGGATGGCAGCGGCATTATTGCGGTCGTGCGCCAGCACTTGCTCATAGACTGCCAGCGCCTCCGCGTAGTCACCGTTCTGCACCAGGCTCTGCGCCTCTGCCACGCGGTTTTGCAGCGTGTTCACCATGGCTACCACGCGGCGCGACGGCGCGACATACGATTCATAAAAGCCCCAGCCCACAAACACCAGCCCGATCAGCAACACCAGCGGCAGCGCGCGCCGCAGCCGCCGCTCCAGCGGAACGCTCAGACGACGCCCCTGGATTTTCGTCCCCCAGTAGGTGACCAGTTCCGCCTTCAGGCGCGCCTCGTTGGCAAGCCCCTCCAGCGTGGGCTGCTGCGGGTAGTCGGCGCGCAGAGCGTCCAGCATCTCCACCACTTCGGGCCATTGACCGTATTGCATACGCGTCAACATCATGCGATAGCGCGCGTCACGCTCCAGCGGAGGCGTCGCACCGGTCTCCTTTTTGGGAGCGGGCGAGGGCACGACGGCTGCCGGGGCGGCGTAGGCGGGGAGGCTTGCCGCGTCTCCCGTCTGGGCGCGGGGGTGAAGGGGCGGGTCGATGTCCAGGTCCATGCCTTGACTGATACCCTGGCTGACGCCGGCGTCAAACGCGGGGCGAATGTCGCCGGCCGGCGCGGGCGCGGGGCGCGGCGTCTCGTCGATGTCCGCCGTCCAGCTGGCGCCTGCGGCGGCGAACATGGCGTCATCCGCCACACTCGGCGCGGGTC
>JBBSBO010000800.1:0-1831 GCA_038251215.1 Caldilineales bacterium | reverse complement strand
GGGCCGCCCCTCCTCCAGGCCGAGTTGGCGGCGCGCGGCGGCAAGTTCGGCGGGGTCGATGCGCGCGCGGTCAAAGCGGCGCAGGTCAATGCCGTTGCCCAGCCACTTGATCTGCTTCGGTCGCGCAATCCCCTCCGCCAGCGCCGTCTCAATGTCCTCCGGGTTCTGCGACAGGATCACGTCCGAGCAAGCCGCCGCGATCTTCTCGGTGGCGATATAGAAGCGCCGCCACTTGGGCGACATGCCGTCGTGGAAATAGAAGCCGTGCAGCGTATTCACCACGATGGGCACGCGCGCCAGCCGCGCCGCCAACTGCCCCAGCAGCCCCGGCTTGGGGTTGTGCGTATGCACGATGTCGAAGCGCTCGCGGCGCATCAACCGCGCCAGCCGCAGCAGCGCGACCGCATCCTGCGCGGGCGTAAAGGTGCGCGTCATCTCCACTGCCAGATGGCGAATGCCCGCGGCCTCCACGGCGGGTACATGCGGCCCTGCCGCCGAGATGCCCGTCACGTCGTAGCCGGCCTCCGCCAGGCTGCGCAGTTGGTTCAAGAGCAGCAGGCGCAGCGACAGGTCAATGGTCGTGACATGCGCCACCTTGATCGGCCTCATGCCCTGGCCGCCGCGCTCTCCGGCTGCGCAGCGGGCGCGGCCGGCTCAAAAAAGCTGTCATGTACCTGGGCTACGTTCGCCCAGGCTGCTTCATGCGCCTGCACATCGTCCGGCGTGGGCGCCACAGAGCGCCGTCGCACCAGGACTGCCTGACGCCCCGCGGCAAATGCCACGCGATAGGCCGTCCACTTGGCCGCAGTCTGCACGACGCGCACGGCGCTCGTCAGCGGGTAGCGCCGCCGGTACGTCCAAAACATTGCCATGCGCTGGCGATAGGCGTCCAGCGTTTCGGACTGCGACACGTTACGGTACTCGCCATAGGCATAGAGGACGTCGTGCAAGATGCAGAAGCGGTTGGCGAGCAGCACGCGCAAGAGGAAATCAGCATCCTCCGCACGCCGCAGCCGTTGATTGTAGCCGTGGCGCTTGGCGATCTCCATGCGCAGCATGGACGCGGCATGCGCCACGGGCAACGCCGCCGGACGCCCCAGCGGCTGCCTGAGCCGGCACGCGCCCGCCTCGCCCCGGGCGCGCACGCCCAGCAGCCGGCGATCTGCGTCTTCGATGGCAATGCCCGTGCTCACCAGCCCCGCCTCGGGCAGGCGCTGCATCACGTCCACCTGAATCGCCAGCTTGTGCGGATAGAGCCAGTCGTCGGCGTCGAGCTTCGCCAACAAGTCACCCCTCGCCTGGTCAAGGCCGGCTTGACGGGCGGCGGCGCGGCCCTGGTTGCCGGCGAAGCGCACCAGCCGGATGCGGGCGTCGCCCAGCGCGGCCACGACTTCTTCGGGATGGTCAGTCGACCCGTCGTCCACGACGATGCACTCCCAGTCCTGCCTGCTCTGCGCCAAAAGCGAGGCAAGCGCCCACGGCAACGTCGCGGCCGCGTTGTAGCAGGGTATCACCACCGACACCAGCGGGCTGCGGTTCATGGCGCGCGCCGTCCTGATGCACCCTGGTCGGACGCGCCTCGCTTAGGCAAGCGTGCCGCCGCGCGGTGCAGCCCGGCGTAGACACGTTCCTCGCCCGCCAGCCAGCCGGCCAACTTGGCGCGAAAGAAGAGTTGCCCGTCGCTGCGCCGGATGGGGACGCGTGGGATGGCATAGCGGTCGAAGTCGTTCGCCGTTGCGCGCCGCCCGCCGCCCGCCGCGGCGGTGTCATAGTAGCGCGCCGCCAGGCCGCGCGCCGTTTCATCCCATTCCGCCCGCGGGTAGGCGAAGTG
>JBBSBO010000799.1:0-1838 GCA_038251215.1 Caldilineales bacterium | reverse complement strand
CTCGATGCGAACCCGCAGCCCGGCGAGGGGTTGGCCCTGCTGGTCATGGACAATCCCTCCGATGCCGAAGTGTTCGGCGACGGGTATGGTTCGCGCTGGGTCGATCCTACGCCCCGCTGCCTCGGCGTTAGGCGCGCTGCGGCTGTAGCGCACGCCACGGGTGAGCACGAGGGGCGCGCTGAATTCCAGCTCCAGGTCGAGTGGCGCAGTGACGACGTAGAGCAGGGCGGGGCGCGGCGGCAGCTCCAGGGCGCCCCAGAGATCGAGCAGGCGCGGCCCCTCGCCCTCGCGCAGCACCTTCGTCGCCAGAGGCACGTCGAGCCGGCGCAGCTCCTCGGGCATGCCGTCCGGCGGCAGTGGCGCGTGCTTGAGCAGTGCGGCCAGGGTGCGCCAGATCAAGAGCTGCTCGTCGGGCGGGTGGCCGGTGAAGGCGGCGACCATGTAGCGCAGGTCGAAGCGGCGAGGTGGCATTTTCCAGCCTGTCCGCCCGCCGGCCCGGCCCGCCTGGAGGTCGGCCTGGCGCAGCTCGGCGTTCTCCTGCATGTCGAAGAGGTAGAAGTTGAGCGTGGGCCGCGTGAGCGCCTCGCGCCAGTCGCGCTCCGGCACCTCGAAGCGCACCGCGACCTCGGCGGGGATGCCGCCTTGGGCATGGAGGATATTGGTGATGGTGGTGTGGAGATGCGGGAGCATATGCGCTACGATCTACGATTTACGATTTGCGAGGATGGAATGGCTAGCGCGCGGCGCTTTGCTGCAACGGCTGCCGGTCCTCCAACCTCAGGTATGTGCTACAATCTCGCCACCGACGCTAGCGAAGTAGCTTCTCAAGGACAGTCGCAATGGGCAGATTGGCAATTGAGCTGCCGACCGAGACGCTGGCCGAGCTGTGCCGACGCTGGAAGATCAGCGAGCTGGCGCTCTTCGGCTCGGCGAACCGCGGCGACTTTCGCCCCGACAGCGACCTCGACCTCCTGGCGACCTTCGAGCCTGGGGCGAGCTGGGGCCTGCTCGACCACGAGGCGCTGCGCCTGGAACTCACGCAGCTCCTTGGCCGCCCAGTCGATCTGATCAGCAAGCGGGCGCTGGAGCGCAGCCAGAATTGGATTCGTCGCGACGCCATTCTCAGCTCGGCTCATGTGATCTACTCCGCTAGCGAGGCGCCCTATGCGCCGCGATGATGCGACCCTGCTCGACATTGCTGGCGCCGCGCGGCTGATCGGCCTGTTCATCGCGGGATTGTCGAAAGACGCATTCCTTGATGACCTCAAAACCCAATCCGCAGTACTGCATCAGCTGCTGGTGCTTGGCGAGGCTGTGAAACGTCTGTCGCCCGCGCTGCGTGAGCAGCATCGCGCCATCCCCTGGTCGCTGATCGCCGGTATGCGCGACCGCTTGATCCACGGCTACGACGCCGTCGATCTCGGACAGGTCTGGATGACTGCGCATCACGACATCCCCGATCTGCTTGCAAAGCTTGAACCGCTGCTGCCCGAGCCGCCCGACGCGCAAGAGTGAGCTTTGGATAGACGGCTCGCGCTACTCCCGCGCCGGCACCTCGAAGCGCACCGCGACTTCGGCGGGGATGCCGCCGGGGGCGTGGAGGAGATTGATGATGGTGGTGTGCAGGTGGGGGAGCATAGTACTTTATTCAGCACTTCAACCAAGTTCGTCCAACGATGATGGCAAACTTGTTCGCTAAATTGGCCTTGGTGGATTGGTGATTAGAAGTTACTGGTGCCAAAACGGCGCTTTAGTAATTCTTGTTCACCTCCGTCAAGCTGCCACTCCAGCTTATTCAGCCCATTTTTATAATCTTCGTCAGAATTAGCTGCTGGTTT
>JBBSBO010000798.1:0-1839 GCA_038251215.1 Caldilineales bacterium | reverse complement strand
GGTTCTTGTCTCACAAGATAAGAAGAATCAGCAATGCCAAGGGACTGATTTGGCAGCAGTAAGTTGATGTAGCCCTCTTCGACCCCCAGCACGCGCCCGTCTCCCGAATAGGCCGTAGCTAAGTATTCTGAGTCTTCGACGGAGATGCCTGCATTAGGATTCTGAACGACAAAACCGTAGGAAACCTCATTATCATCTTGGCCGAAACCTTGGCGGACCAAAATCGGGGGGTTGATACCCGCCGGTATGTTTTCCGCTTGCTCTAGTCTGGACAGATTGGATAGGGTGGGATAGATGTCTACACGGCTAGCTCCTGGCGAAGCTACTACCGAGAGCTTGATCCCACGTGAGCTATTGGCTTGAATGAAGTTGCCATAAGTAAACCCGCCGCCGATGATGTTGTTGCCTGCATCGTAAACAACGGCAGAGATGCGAAGATTTGAAACCATGCGATCAAAGGGATTCTGAATCACTCCTACCGCGTAAGTGGAATAGTCGCCTGGCACGTATTCAGTGTTTGTAACGGAAAAAGCGGGAATGGGATCCGATTGATGAGCGCTGCCCGTGCTTATCTGTACCTCGAGTCGCGTGACGGTGACTCCTTCATTGACGAATGCTGTTCCGCCGACGCCTAGCGTTTGACCTGGCAAGACGATATTTAGATACCCAGACTCCGTATCAACCACGGTGCCATCCGGCCCGAAGAATGCCGCCTGATACTGAGAATCCTCTATCGCCGCCGCTTCATTCGGATTTGTCACAATGAACGCAAAGCCAACTTCGCGCCCATCTTGACCGAATCCATAGGAGGCGACTTGAAGCGCCTGTGTGTCCGGTGCTTGCTGCATCGGCGCAATGGTCGCGGCGCTGGTAGACGTTGACGCTTGGGCAGCTTCGCCTTGAAGCGGCTGTGCAGCCGGCGGTTGTTGCAGAAGTGCAATCGTCGCAGCGCTTGCGGGCTTTGCCGCTTGGGTAATTTCGCCAGTACTTGTCGCTGCTACAGAACGAGGCGTCGATGCTTCAGCCAGCTTTTCCGTTGAGGATTGTCCGCACGCTAAGGATGACAGGACCAATAGGCCGAAAGCCAATAGAGGGTAACCAAGTTGCGAGAAGGGTTGTTTTTGCATTGTGCGACTCCATTGTCACCGTGAGAAGAATAGGGTTATGTTGTGCGCCGGTTCATGAAATAAACTATTCCATGTAGTTGGACTTGGATTGTCGAATTCAGCGCGAAAGGCCTCTCTTGTTAGAATAAACCGCAATCTAAACTTCGTCATCCGCGTTTTGTTACGCCCCCCTAAGACAATCCGCCCAGTGTTATCCTGCGACTACTGAGCAAATGGCGTCATCCGCGTCCTATTGCTTAATCCACGGCGCGGGGGGCGGTTCGGCCTGGCGGGGCAGGACGCGGCCATTGACCAGCGTCAACGTGTTGCGCAGCATCTGGCGGCCGTCGCGGCGCTGGCCCAGCACGTCGTGGAACGGGAACTCCCCTTGCTCCAACTCAAAGAGGGCGATGTCGGCATAGGCGCCGGGGCGCAGCGTGCCGATCTCGCCCGTCATGCCCAGCACCGCGGCCGGGCGACTGGTCGCCGCCTCGATCACCTCCGCCAAAGAGAGACCCAGCGCCATGAACTTGCTCAGGCAGGTGGGCAGGTCATACAGCGGGCCGAGGATGCTCAACTGGTGGATGTCCGACGAGAGTACGTGCGGCAGGTAGCCTGCCGCCAGCAGCGCCTCGGCGCTGGCGAAGGAGAAGGAGCCAGCGCCGTGCCCGATGTCGAAGATCACGCCGCGCTCCCAGGCGCGGCGCGCCGCATCGAGGCTGTGGCCGCGCTC
>JBBSBO010000797.1:0-1840 GCA_038251215.1 Caldilineales bacterium | reverse complement strand
CCCGCCCAGCTCGCCACCTGCTCGTCGCCGAAGGTGTAGGTAATGGGCGTGTCGATGGGCAGTGGGCGCTGATTCGCCCCGTCCGCATCCATTACCCACAGCCACCACGCGCCCGCCTCACCGTTATCGCTGCGGTTGCTCAGAAAGACAATCGACGCGCCGTCCGGACTCCACGCGGGGGCGACGTTGCTGGGCAGCTCCTTAACCAGCGTCGTGGAGGGTCGCGTCAGCGCCACTTTGCCGGAGCCGTCCGGGTTTACCTTGAAGATCTCCCAGTGGCTGGCTTCCTTGCCCTGGTAGACGATGGCGCCGCCGTTTGGCTGCCAGTCCGGGTCGTGGAAGAAGGGCTTGAGGTTGTTGAAGATCACCAGGCGATTCTGCGCGTTGGGTTCGTCCGACGTAATCTGCAGGCCGGCATTCGACTGGTAGACGACGCCGTCCTCGTTCCAGTCCGCCGCGCGGGCGGAGGTGAGCGTGGGCAGGTCGTGAAAGCCGTTGCCGTTGGTGTCGATCACGGAGAGCATGAAGGAAACCTGCGTGGTCAGCGTGTCGGGGTCCAGCTTGATCGGCTTGCCGTCCGGCCCGACCAGGTTACCCGCCTCTTCCTCCGGGATGCAGCCGCCCGGGCCGAGCATATAGCAGCGCTGCACCTCGTCCCCGCGCGAAAAGACGATCTCGCTGCCGTCCGGACTCCACTTGGGCGCGGCTAGGCGTTGGCGTCCGGAGTAGATGAGGCGCTGGTTGCTCCCGTCGCGGTCGATCAGATAGACGCCGTTCTCGCCGCCGTCGCGCGTGAAGGCCACTGTGCCGCCATCCGGGCTGATGGCGGGGTCGAAGCCGTGCGTCAGCGGCGTCAGCGCGCCGCTTGGCAGGTCATAGGCATAGATCATGCCGCCGTTGCTCGCCATAAAGACCAACGTGCCGCTGAGGCCTGAATCGCCGGGCAGGAGGGATGTCGTCCCTTCGGCCTCAGGCCGATCGGCGGGCGGGTCCGCGGGCGCGACCGGTGTGGCGAGGCCTGGGGCGGCGACGGGGACGCTGGAGAGGGGCAACTCGGTCAGCGGCGCGCTGAGCGCGATATACTCGGCGGAGACCCAGCCGGAGCCTTCCGGCGTATCCGGCAGCGCAAGCTGCACCCAGGCGTCGTCGCCGCTGCGGGCGAGGGCCGTGAAGCGCGCGCCGGGGTTGACCTTGGCTACGACGTCATAATCGGCGCCCGGTCCGCTGCGCACGTTGAGGCGCGTGTCGTCCGTGGCGACGACCGCCGTGATCGGCGCGGCCTCTGCCGGGGGCGCAGGCGTAGCCGTCGCCGGCAGCGCGCTACTGTCGACCGGCGGAGCAGGCGCGGCGAGCGGCTGATCCGAGGCAGGCAATATGGGCAGCGTCGCCGCGTCGAAGATAACCAGGCGGCTCGCCTCCACCCAACCGGCGGCGCCGTCTTGTTGCACCAGCAGCCAGGAGCCGTCTTCGTTGCGGCCCAGGGCCGTCAGCACGGAACCGGCGGGCAGCGCGGCGTAGGCGCTCCCCTGCGGGCGGTCATAGAGGTCGGCCCCCTGCGCGCCGGTGACCGCAATCAAGCCGGACGTGGGCTGCGCAGACGAGTCCATCACGGCGTCCGCAGGCGCGTCCGCTGATGCCGCCGCAGGCTCTTGCACAGATGCACTGCGCGGTTGTGCGTTTGTGGAAATTAGGGCGGGGACTTGCGCATCTCCAGCCGGCGGCGCTCCCTCGCCCGCCGCCATGCGACCTGCGCCGCGGCCGCGCGGCGTGCCGTCGCCGGGCGGCATGCGTTCGGGCACGCCTTCTTCCTGTGCCGCAGGGCTAGGCGAGGCTGCGGGCT
>JBBSBO010000796.1:0-1847 GCA_038251215.1 Caldilineales bacterium | reverse complement strand
ACGCTGGGCAGCAGCGACAGATAGCGCAGCGCGAAGTCCGCCTGGCCTGTCGCCGCCATCCAGACGTGGAGCAGCACGAAATAGCCCGGCACATGCTACACCGGCATGTTGCGCCACAGCGCGGGCAGCGACTGCGCCGCGCGCAGCAGGCTGATGCCTTCGTCGCTCCACAGGCTCTGGAAGTCCAAATGCACCGCGCGCAAGAGGAAAGCCAGCAGGATGATGGCTAACGCAGCCGGCCGCGTCCACGCGGCAGCCGAACCGCCCCGATCTGTGGCTTCGATGCCTTCTTCAGCGAGCATTGGCATCGACGATGGCGTCATAAAGGGCCACATGCCGGCGGGCGATCTCCTCCCAGCGGAACTGGCGGGCGGCGACGCGCGCGTGATGGCCCAGCTGCTGCGCCAGCGCCGGGTCGCGGGCCAGGCGCAACACGGCCGCGGCCGCCGCAGCGGAGTCTGCCGGCGGCACATAGAGCAGGTCGCGCTCATCCAGCAGTTCGGGCAGCGGCGCCTGCGGCTGCGTGGTGACGAGAACGCAGCCCTGTCCCAGCCCGGCCATCAGCGTGCCGCGGCGCAGGCTGGCCCCGTCGGCATAGGGCATCAGCAGGATGTCGGCCGCGGCCAACGCCAGGCCGACCTCGCCGGTGTCCAAATGCCCTGTCCATTGCACCTGCTCCGTCAAGCCGTGGGCGGCGATCTGCGCCTCCACCTCCTGCAAATAGGCATAGTTGGTCGGGTCGCTGGCGCCGACGCGTTCGCCGATCATGAGCAAGCGCGCCTGCGGCAGATCGCGACGCACGCAGTGCAGCGTTTCGATCAGCGTCAGCCCGCCCTTGCTGCGGTTGAGAAAGCCGAAATAGGCGAGCACGAAGTCATCCGGCCCATAGCCGAGGCTGCGGCGATAGGCCATGCGTTCCTGCGCCGTTACGTCGCGCGGCGGGATATTGCTGCCGATGGGGATGCGCGCCAATTGTCCCGCAGACCGCGCGCCGCGCGCGGCCAGTTGCAGGCGGTCGCCCTCGTTGGTGACGATCGTGAGGTCGGCGCGTGCGGCGGGGCGCTCGGTCACATAGCGCCGCAGCCGCGCGCCCGCCTTGGGGAAGAGATAGGGCGGCAGCAGGTCGTGATAGGTCCAGGCGACCGGGTAGCCGGCGGCTTGCCAGCGCGCGGGCGCGAAGTTGATCGCCGGGTTCATGCGATAGGCCGCCGTCTGATATTGCACGTGCAGCACGTTCGCGCCGATGCGCTCCGCCCAGGCGGGAACCAGCTTCCAGATGCGCCAATCCCATTTTTCGACCACCGGGTAGACCGCCACAGGACTCGGCTGCTCCGCCGGCGGCACAGCGATCGGCGGCACGGCGCTCGACGTCAACACGCTCGCCTGCCGGCCGAGGCCGATCAGCGCCGCGGCCAATTCCGCCGTATACGCGCCCACGCCGCCGGTCTGCGGCGGGTATTCGCCCGTGATGAAAAGGACATGCCGTGCGGGATCAGTCATCGGGATCGGTTATCAGGATCAGTCATGGGCCTCAGCGCGCTAGTCCGTCAAGCTCAACTCCAGCGAATAGCCCCGGTAGTTCAGCTCCTGGAAGCCATGCTGCGCCAGCAAATTGAGGACGGCGGCATAGGGATGGGCCACGTGTACCACCATTTCCGGGTAGCCCTGCAACGTGGCGTCGTTGATCATACGGCGCAGCAACCAGCGGGCGATGTTGCGCCGTCGCCAGCGCGAATTGACTTCGATGTGGATGAGGTGCGCGAAAGGCCGCGCATCGCTCACTGTGGCATCGCTCCCTGTGGCATCGCTCAATGCAGCGTCGCCCGCGCTGCCAGGCACGAGGATGT
>JBBSBO010000795.1:0-1848 GCA_038251215.1 Caldilineales bacterium | reverse complement strand
CGGATGGGGTCACAGAACAGGAGCGGCAAGTCGGCGGGAATGGACGTCTGCAAATCTAGGTGTTTGGACTGATAGAGCGGCTGCACCGCGCTGACGGCGGCATAGACGATCTCCGCGAGGTCCACCTTTTCTTTGGTCAGGGCCATGTGTCCTGTTTCGACATGGCTCAGGTCCAGCACGTCGTCAATCAGCCCGGACAAATGGCGGCTGTTGCGCCACACGATTTCCAGGTCGGCCAGCAGCGACTGAGGGATGTTGCTGCCATACGTCTGCGGGGACTGCATGATCATCTCGGTGAAGCCGATGATCATGTTGAGCGGCGTGCGCAGTTCGTGGCTGACGTTTGCCACGAACTGTTCTTTGGTATGGCGCGCTTCTTCCGCCAGCTGCCGCATGGAGTTGGCCAGCCGGTGCAGGCGGCTCAGTTGCAAGTTGGCCTCCGCCAGGTCGTCCAGCGTCTGCTGCAAGCGCAGTTGTCGGTCACGCGCCTCTTCCAGCAACACGCGGCTTTGTTCATAGCTGGATTGGAACCACATCATGGCCGTGAGCAGTGAGCGCGAGGTCAGCCACACCAGCCAGACGGCGCCCCAAATCTGAAAAAGCGCCATAAAGCGCGCTGTCGTATCCAATGGGACAAGTTCGGCGGGCGCCAGAATGATGGCGACGGTGGCGACGACGGCCCCGCCGATGCCTGCGACGAGGCCGATAAATAGGGTCGCCAACCCGGCCGGCAGCGCCAGCAAGCTCACCGCGGTAGGCACGCCGGTCCACACGATGAGGATGCCTGCCACAAGTGACATGCCTATGAACAATGTCCAGGCTGCAAGCCAATAGGTGTAACGGCGCAGAATCCCGATGAGCAGTGCCAGCCCCAACAGTAACATGCCGGGCAACGCGCCTTGTAGGGTAGTTTGGAACACGCCTACAAAGAGCACCAAGCAGATGCCGGCCACATAGAGGCCGGGGATCGTGACGGTGATCGCCTCGTCTCGTAGCTCGCGCAGCGCGGCGCGCAAGGCCGATTCCTGCACCGAAGGCGATCTGAATTGACTGTTAAGCATAGCCGGCTCTCCAACCTATTCATCGGGGGCGGGGCGCGTTCATGCGTACAAGAGCACTATACTCCAAATACCGCGTCTTGACCCAGCGCACCCTATTTCCCCGCTTCTTCGTCCCCACGAAGCCCAACCTATCGTAATCGGCGTGCATCCGCCCGATCCGCGCCCTCCGCGTTCTAATCCTAGCCCCTCATCGCCCTGCCTGCGCCCAAAATGCTTTGCCGCCCGCGGCGGGAGATGATACAATCGAAGCGACATCTCGGGACATGTCTTGGGACGTATCGGGACATCTCATCCGCCTTTCACCGGTTCACGATGTATGCCGCCAGAATCCAAGCAGCAGACAAGCGACAAGAGACGCGTCACCGCCCCGCGAACAGGCACGCGCACAGAGGGCGACTTCACGGCGCCGCCGGCTTCCTTTCGCGCGGCATCGATTGCCGTCTCCTCGCTGTTGTTGATCGCGTTGGTCGCCGCCATCTTCCTGGCGGTGCGCGACAACGCGCAGACGGACGGCGGGACGGTTGCGCTCCTTGCCACGCCCAGCGCGCAGCCTAGCGCCCAGGTCAGCCCCAGCGCTGCGCCCGCCCAGGTGACCGCGCCGGCCGCGTCCACGCCGGCCCAGACGCCGCAGCGGACTCCTGAACGGACGGCGGCGCCCGCGACTACGACGACCGGCGCGGCAAGCTCCGTGCCGCTGGGCCAAGAGCGCCGCGTTGAGGCCGGCGGCTTTTCCTTCCGCCCGGCGCGTGACTACGCCCTGGAATTCGCCGGCGCCTCGGTAACGCTT
>JBBSBO010000794.1:0-1851 GCA_038251215.1 Caldilineales bacterium | reverse complement strand
GCCAGGCTGATGACGAACCAGGCGGCGACACGTCCGAGGGTTTGATTAAGGAAGGCGGCGATGCCGCTGCCGACCAGCCCGCCGGCGATCTGGGCTTCTATACCTGCATAGAGCGCGGCTCCTGTGACGAAGGCGAGGAAAAGCACCGTAATGCCGACAGGCCGCTGCCAGGGCAAGTCCGGCATTTGCTCGACGGCGCGAATAACCACCCACAGTCCGAGTACGCCAGTCACCAGGGGTACGCCCCAGGCGCCCAGTCCCACCATGTCTTGCAGGTAGCCGATCCAGGCGTCGGTGAAGGCGCTGCGGCTGCCAGTCAGCAGGTTGAGCAGGGTGAAGACGGAGACGGCGATCAGCGCCAGTCCCCACAGCTCGGGGCGCAGGAGGAAGTCGGCGATCTGTTGCAGCGTTTCCGGCTGCTTGCGGGTTTTGCGGGTGCGTCTTTTGGTTGCCATACGGCTAGCGTGAATGTTCTCGCGTGTTCAGTTTAGCGTGCGCCGCCAAATGGGCGTTGTGATGTCCGAACAAACGTTCCGGTGCAGTATAGCATGGGGCCGCGGCGGTAGCAAGCAATTTTGGCGCTGCGAACCAATGCGGGAACATGCGAAATCGGGCAGAGATCGAGGCGGGTGGGCCAAGCTCGCCCGGCTACTGCACCGTTGCGCTAAATAACAGGGCCTTCGCCTGGAGAGCGAAGGCCCGCGTGCGCGCCGGCAAAGCCGATCGCCTGTCGCTTCTATACTTCCATGACGAGCGGCAGCACCATGGGGCGACGGCCAATTTCACGGTAGGTGAAGTCGGCGAGGGCGTCCTTGATGCGCTCTTCCATGGCATGCTGCGGCGCTCGCTTCTTGATGACCTTGAGCACAACCTCGCGCGCGCGTTTGATCAGGTCCTCATTCTCGCGCATATAGACAAAGCCGCGGCTGATGATCTCCGGCCCGTAGAGAATGGCTCCGTCGAACTCGTCGAGCGCCAGGATGCAAACGATGAAGCCGTTCTGGCCCAGGTGGCTGCGGTCGCGCAGGACGACGTTGCCGACATCGCCGATGCCCAGGCCATCGACGAAGACGTTGCCCGTTTGCATATGTGCGCCGTGGCGCGCCACGATTTCGTCGGAGTTGCGATTGAAGCGCCCGAACTCCATGACAGAGCCGTCTTCCAGCACAAAGATGTGGGAGGCGGGGAGGCCCGTCTCTTCAGCTAAGCGGCCATGCAGGACGAGATGGCGGTATTCGCCGTGTACGGGGATAAAATACTTGGGGCGGACCAACTCGAGCATGTGGCGGTAATCCTCGCGTCCGCCGTGCCCGCTGACGTGGACGTCGCCCAGCTCGTGGTAGAGCACGTCGACGCCCTGACGGAAGAGGTTGTCGACCGTGCGGTTGAAGAGTTGTTCATTGCCGGGGATGGGCATGGCGCTGAGGATGACGGTGTCGCCCTCGCGCAGGGTGATCTGGCGGTGCTCGCCGATGCTCATGCGCACCATGGCGCTGGTCGGTTCGCCCTGGCTGCCGGTGGCGACGATGACGACTTGCTCAGGCGGCAAGGATTCCATCTCGCCGGTGGTGAGCAGATCATCCGGCGTGATATTGAGGTAGCCCAGCTGCATGGCGATCTTGACGTTGTTGACCATGGAACGGCCCACCATGCCAACCCTGCGCCCGTGGCGGCGGGCGACGTTGATGATCTGCTGGACGCGGCCGAGGTTGCTGGCGAAGGTGGCGAGGAGGACGCGACCCTCGGCCTTGGAAAAAGCACGCTCGAGCATCGTCTCGACGGTGCGTTCGCTGGCGGTTTGGCCTTCCTGCTCGGCGTTGGTGCTGTCGGCGAGGAGGAGCAAGACGCCTT
>JBBSBO010000793.1:0-1852 GCA_038251215.1 Caldilineales bacterium | reverse complement strand
GCCGACGCCGCCAGCGCCCAGCTCCACGCCGCCTGCGGCTGCATGGCGTGCAACGGCTCCGCCACCACGCGCAGCAGTAGCCCCACGTTCAGCAGCCAATAGACGGACCAAGCCAGGGTCTCGTTGCCGCGCGGCTTTTCGCGCGTGAACTTGGGGAACATCCAGTAGCCCACGCCCATGATTAGCTGCAAGACCCAGCCCACCATGAACAGGTGAAAGTAGACCGGCGTGAGGCCGGCGAAGAACGCCAACACGGACGGCAAGCCGACCAGGCTGCGCGCCGCGGCCATGGCCCACGCCGTCGCCAGCGCGGTCGTCAGCGCCAGTGCCAGGTAGAGTAGCGCGGTCTTGATAAACAGGCGGGTAAGCGGCGGCATAGGCTAGGCGCTCTTGGCGATGACCCTGGCGGTCTTGGCGTCGATGCCGGCGCCGGCGCGCGTCTGCAACACACCCGCCACGGTGCTGAGCAAGAAGAGCAGCAACACGACGGCGTTGAGGATGCCGCCCCAGGTGCGCACAGAGGGCAGCATCAGCAAGTCGCCGCTCACGCGCAAGATCAGGGTCAGGTGCAATAGGACCAAATGAATGTAGAAGCGCGGGAAATAGGCCAGGCGGATCTGCAAAATGGCGGGGAAGACAATCAAGGCATGGCCGAAGATCATGGAGAAGACAAAACCCAGAAAGATGCTGTGCAACATGGCGTCATACAGCGGGCCGGCGGGGATGCCGCCATAGCGCAGCGCCAACAAGCCGCCGATGATCAGCCAGGCATAGCCGGAGAGCAGGCAAACGGCCACAAAACGCGCTTGCCCGCCCGCGCGCAGACGACGCCAAGCGATGTCATAGCGTAGCAGCCACGCCGCCAACGCCACCATGCCCGCGCCCGCCACGCGCATCCCCAGCGCCGGATCCATCACGGAGATCAGCAGCCCCAGGCCGAAGAAGGCCGCAGCCGCCAGGAACAAATCGTGTGACATGCGCGAAAGGCGCAACATGCGGCTCAGTTCCAGCCGCTCGCCGGCAATCGTCAAGATCATAAAGCCGGCCCACCATATCACGACGCCGGGGATGGTGTAGCCGAAGAGCCACAGCAAATTGCCGCCCAGCCAGGCCGCCGCGCCGGCAACGAGCACGCCCCCATACAGCGTGGGGTGCATGCGCCAGAGTACGGACATCACCGCCGCCAGCACGGCGCTGCCTGCCGCCAACAGCAGCGCGCCGGACCAGTGCGCCGGGTAGAGCGTCGCCAAGAGCGCGCCGGTCGCGGCCAGAACCGGCGCGCCGTACGTCCAGGGCCGGTTAAGCGCCACGGCGCGCTCCAGCGCGATCAGCGCGCCCAAGAAGCCGCCCACCATCAGCGGGCCGTGCGTCATGGGCCACAGCCGCGGCAGCGTGGGCCAGCCGAGGCCCAGGCGCAACAGCCCCGCCCACACGCCCGCCGTCAGCGCAGCCAGCGCGGCCAGCAGCAACACTCGGCGCAACACCGGCACGACCGGCCCGCTCGATTTAGACTGCATTTGCATGGAGAGCGTCCCTCCGCTGCACCATAGGCCGCCCGGAGCCGAAGCCTGTACCGCGTCGCAGCTTAGCTTTCATCGATCAGCAGCAACAGCATGACCATGTCCGTCTTCGCCAACACGCTGTGAGGCAGGTTCGCCGGCATGTCGGCGAAGGCGCCGGCGCTTGCCTCCAACTTATCCTGGCCCAAGGTTAGCTGCGCTTCGCCGCTCGCCACATAGAGCAAGGCACGCTTGGAGGATGTGTGCTCGGTCAACTCTTGCCCGGCGGCGAAGCCGAAGAGTGTAGCGTTGACGCGCCCGTCGCTGAAGAGCGTGCGGCTGACGATGCTGTC
>JBBSBO010000792.1:0-1858 GCA_038251215.1 Caldilineales bacterium | reverse complement strand
TTCGCCCTCGTCGAAGAAAAACACCCGCCGGTCTACTACCTCGGCCTCCACTCCTGGCAGCAGATGCTGGCGCTCTTCGGCCTAGCGCACAACGACGCCGCGCTGCGCGCTTTCGGCGCCGCGCTGGGCGTGCTGACCGTACTCGGCATCCTGCTGCTGGCGCGCCGAGTCTCCGGCCGCGGCGTCGGGCTGTTGGCAGGCGCGCTCGTTGCGCTCGCGCCGGTAATGGTCTGGTACAGCCAAGAACTGCGCATGTTCCAACCCGCGGCCACCGCCATCGTCTGGGCGGCCCTCGCCCTGGCGCAGGCATGGGATGCCGCCGCCCTGGGACGCAGGCTTCTGTGGTGGACGCTGTGCGTGCTCTTCCTCACGCTGGCGCTCTACAGCTACCTCTTTAGCGCCTTCATCCTGCCCGCCGCGGGACTCATGCTGCTGGCGCTTGCGCGGCAACGTCGCTCGCTTCGCTTCTTCGTCGAAGGCGCGCTGGCGTTAGCGCTTGCGGGCCTGCTCTTCCTGCCCCTCGCCCTCAATGCCTGGGGCGTCAATTCCGCCGAGAGCACGCCGGGCCGAGCCTTTGCCGATCTGCTGCCCAACCTGCGCCATCTGATCCAGGTCTTCACCGTATGGCGCGCACCCTGGCCCGCCGCCTGGGTCAACGCCGCGCTGATCGGCTTCGCTGCCACGGCCGCGCTCGGCCTCGCCTTGCCCTATCCGCGCGCAGTCCTGCGCCCCAAGCTCGCCGCGCTGCACCTGGACCAGTGGTGGCTGATTATCTGGCTGGGCGCGCCCTGGCTCGTCGCCAACCTCCTACTGGCGCGCAGCGGCTCGATCTTTGCGCAAGACCGCTACCTGCTCTTCATGGCGCCGTTCTTCCTCTGGGCCGTCGCGCGTGGCGTCGCCGCCGTCGCCCTGCGCACATCACGCGCGTTGTGGAGCATCAGCCTGATCGCGGCGCTGGCTCTGCTCCTGGCACTGCCGCCGCTGTGGACGCCCGCCAACGCCCGCGAGAATTGGCGCGCCGCCGCGGCGTACATTCTCGACTACCAACAAGTCAGCCCTGAATTGCCCGCCGCCGTCGTGACTCATATCGACTATACCCATGCGCCCCTCGAGTGGTATTTGCGCCAGGAGGCCTCGTTCGACGAGCTGCCCGTCTTCTTCCCCTATGGCGGCACGCTGCTCCCGGAGGAGGTCGAGCAAGTCGTCGCCCCGCCGCTCCTCGGCCTCGTCGACTACGGCGCGCAAACGCTGTGGCTCACGCAGAGCCACCTGGAAGGCGTGGACGACAGCCGTCTCGTGGAGCAATGGTTGGCGCAGCATTTCCCCCTCATCACCGAGCAATACCCCGCCGGCATCAAGCTCAGCGGCTACATGCTCCAATACCGCTACGCCGCACTGCCCGACCTCGGCGAGCGCGCCGTCCGCCCCGCCGCCGAGTTAGCGCCGGGCATCACGCTGGCCGCGTGTGAGGTCATCGAGACGCGCGTCACCGCGCAAAACGATTACCTGCACCCGCCCAGCGGCTGGGTTCACGTCCGCTTGTGGTGGCAGGCTACGCAGCCGATTGCCGCCGACTTCGTCACTTCGGCGCAGGTAATCGGCCCTGAAGGCGTGTGGGGTGACCGCCTCTATCGCGACAACGAGACCAAGAGCAAGTGGCCCACGTCGCAATGGCTGCCCGGCGAAACCGTGCGCGAGGAGATCGACATTAACCTCAACCCGGTTACGCCGCCGGGGAACTACCCAGTCTATATTGGCCTGGTTGGCCCGGACGGCGCGGCGCCATCGGCGCCGGTCCAGTGCGGCACAGTGGATATTGACTGATTGGCAACTGATCGACGCGATGAGTCTGGTGCTA
>JBBSBO010000791.1:0-1861 GCA_038251215.1 Caldilineales bacterium | reverse complement strand
GTGGACGATATTACGTTTACCGATGGCGTGTTCACGCTGGGCGACAAGTCGCTGACCTTCAAAGAGGCGGCGCAGGAGCTGGCGAGTGTCGACGTGCCGATTGTCGCTGCCGCGTCCGTACGGCCTGCAGGGGCGGGGCCGGGTTTTGCTACGCACATCGTCGACGTGGAAGTGGACCCCGATACGGGCAAAGTCAGCATTCTGCGCTACACGGCGGTGCAAGATGTGGGTAAGGCGATTCACCCCAGTTATGTGGAGGGACAGATCCAGGGCGGCGTCACGCAGGGCATCGGCTGGGCCATGAACGAAGAATACTTCTATGACGGTGAGGGCCATCTGATGAACGGCTCGTTGCTGGACTACCGCATGCCGACTGCGCTGGACTTGCCGTGGATCGACCCAATTCTGGTGGAAGTGGCCAATCCTGGGCACCCGTACGGTGTGCGCGGGGTGGGCGAGGTCCCGATCGTGCCGCCGGCGGCGGCGCTGGCGAACGCCATCTATCATGCCACAGGCGTGCGTATGACGGCGCTGCCGATGAATCCGGCCCGCGTGCGGGCTGCTCTGGCTGCGCGGGAAGAATAAGAGAACGCGCGATCACACCGGGCGGGGCGCGTCGCCGCCATTCGTTACCATCTATTAAGCAGGAAGACAAAATGCCACGCGAAATTGACTTAGTTACCGCTCGCGAGCGCCTCTACGCTCTGTTGGGCGATTTGCCCGCGCGCGACCGCGCCCTTTCGGCGCAGTCGATCCGCGCCGAAGAGCATGACGGGTATTGGTTGGAGACGCTTGTATTGGATTTGAACGGCATCGAAGAAGTGCCAGCCTACTTTGTGAAGCCGCTGAACGCCACGGGCCGGCTGCCGGTCGTGCTATATAACCATGCACACGGCGGCGCTTTCGCCTTTGGCAGGGATGAACTGATCGCGGGGCGGGACGCTATCTACCAGCCACCGTACGCCAAGGCGCTGACCGACGCCGGCTATGCTGCGCTCTGCTTCGATACGTGGATGTTTGGCGAGCGGCGCGGGCGCACGGAGAGCGAGCTGTTCAAACTGATGCTGTGGCGCGGTCAGGTGCTGTGGGGCATGATGGTCTACGACAGTCTGCGCGCCGTCGACTATCTGGTGGGGCGCAGCGACGTGGACCCCGGTCGCATTGGCACGCTGGGGCTGTCGATGGGCAGCACGATGGCGTGGTGGACGGCGGCGCTGCATCCCAGCATCGCCGTGTGCGTCGATCTGTGTTGCTTGACTGATTTTGAGGCGCTGATTGAGGCGCAAGGGCTGGACGGGCACGGGGTCTATTACTACGTGCCGGCGCTGCTCAAGCATTTTACGACGAGCGACATCAACGCACTGATCGCGCCGAGGCCGCATTTGGCCTTGGCGGGTAATTACGACCGTTTGACGCCGCCTGCGGGGCTGGAGCGTATCGACGCCAACCTGCGCCGGGTCTATGCGGAGGTAGGTGCGCCCGAGGCGTGGCAGTTGCGCCGCTATGACACTGGGCACTTTGAGACGGCGCATATGCGCGCCGAAATTATGAACTTCTTGGCGAAGTGGTTGTGAGTTTCGGTTCGCTGAGAGAGGTCACGACTCTATATCGCAAGCCGTGGCAATGAGGGGCAATGATCACTAGATTCGACCACGCCGTGCTGGCTGTTGACGACCTGGCGGCTGCCGCGGCGCTGTTGCGCGACACATTCGGCCTCATCGTTCAAGCGGCGGGCCGGCACCCGGATACCGGCACGGAGAACCTCGCAATTCGCATAGGCGCAGAGGATACGATCATGGTATCCGGCGTCTACGACCGTGACGCCGCTGTGGCGGCGGGCATCAAGCGCGCGCGCTTGATG
>JBBSBO010000790.1:0-1861 GCA_038251215.1 Caldilineales bacterium | reverse complement strand
ATGCGCCTTCTGTTCCACTTTTCAGCGTTTTCCGTAGCCAAAATAAAGAGGCAAGCCGTGGGCCCGCCTCTACCTTTGACTTTCTCTGCGTCCTCCGCGTCCTCTGCGGTGTCTTGCTGTTTGCTTTTCTTTGCGTCCTTTGCGCTCTTTGCGGTTTGACCGTTGGCAGTTTGCCTTATTTCCAGTCCGCCTGGAACTTTTCGCGTCCATTGATGAACTTGTCCGCCGCCATAGCCGCGATCACGCCGTCCGAGGCCGCGATCACGGCCTGCTTGACGTGCGTGCAGAGCAGGTCGCCCACGGCAAAGACGCCCGGCACAGTCGTCTGCATTTCTTTATCGACCGCCAGGCAGCCTTCCGGCGTCGTCTCCACCTGGCCCAGCAAGTACTCGGTGATGGGTTTGGCCCCTTGCAGATAGATGAAGGCGCCCTCCACGGGCAGCACCTCGGCCTCGCCGCCGCGCGCTTGGATGCGCACGCCGGCAACCTTGCCGTCGCCCACGACCTCGCGCAGGCGCGTGCCCAGCCGCACGTGGATGCCGGGGTGCTGCATCACTTCCTCCAGCAGGCCGCTGCGCAGGTTCAGGTTGGGCGTCGGCACAATCATGTGTACCTGGTCCGTGTATTTGGTCAGGAAGAGCGCTTCCTCGGCGGCCTCGTCATTGTTGCCGACCACCGCCACCGGCTTGTTGCGGAAGAAAGCGCCGTCACATGTGGCGCAATAGCTGACGCCGCGGCCCAGGAACTCCTCTTCGCCCCCCACTTGGCTGGTGCGCCCCATCGAGCCGGTCGCCAGGATGATGGCCCGCGCCGTAAACGAGCCGGTTCCCGCCATCACGCTCTTGGGGTTGCTCATCAGGTCCACGCCGATCACCTTGTCCGTGAGGAACGTAGCGCCGAATGACTCGGCTTGGCCGCGCATGACCTCGACCAGCCCCGCCCCGCTGACGGGGCCGACCACGCCCGGGTAGTTGCTGAGCTTGGCGGTCACGCCCAGCGCGCCCGCGGTCAGCCCCTTGTCGATCACCAGCGTCTTGAGGTCGGAGCGCGCCGTATAGATGGCGGCGGATGCGCCCGCCGGCCCGCCGCCGATGATGATCACATCATAGCTCTGCGGCGTCGCGCTGCCGGCTAACCCCATGCCCAGGTTCAATTCCATCGTGTACACCTCTTTGCGGTTTGTAGTTTTTACCCCAGCGCCTCGCGCACCTTGTCCATCAGCATCGCCTCGGGGGCGGCGCCTTCGAGGAAGGTGTCCTCGTTGATCACCGTGCGCGGCACGCCCATCACCTGGTATTTGTTGGACAGGTGCGGGAACTCAATCGCCTCGACCATATCGCCCTTGACGCGGTCGCTCTCCAGCGCCATCATGTGCGCCAAACGCACCGCACGCGGGCAGTAGGGGCAGGTCGGCGTGACGAAGACCTGCAAGTGCAAGTCATCGCTCAACTCCGCCAACAGCGCCTTGGTGTCGGCGCTCAGGCCGGACTCGCGGCTCGACACCATGAGCAGGTCCTCGATCAGCGTGCTGAACTCATAACCGGAGGGAATGCCGTAGAGGCGAATGCCGTAATCCTTGGCGTCGTCGCCGTCGGCCACAATCGCCACCGCCGGGATCTTGTCGATGCCATACTGCGCGACCACAGCCTCGTCCTCCACGAAGTCGTAGATGTCGACGCTCAGCTTGTCGGACAGCCCGGCGATCTCCTCGATCAGCTCGCGCGTTTCCGTGCAATACTGGCACTCCATCTTCTGCGTAAAGACCACCAGCTTGACCGGCTTGCTCAGCGCGGCGAATTCATCCTGGACTTGCTTGCGGACCTCATCGTTTAGCAGACTCATTTGGCTCTCCTATTTTTGT
>JBBSBO010000789.1:0-1862 GCA_038251215.1 Caldilineales bacterium | reverse complement strand
GCTTCGCTCTCCCAGCGCGCGGCATTGGCGCTGTCGCCGTGCCGCGCGGCCAGTTCGGCGGCGGCTTCCAGGCCCAGGCGCGCGGCGGCAAGGCTCGCCGCGTCCGGCTGCGCTGTATTCTGCTGCGCTGCATCCTGCCACCGGCTCTGCACCAGCGCTTCGGCGCAGGCGGCCACAGCGGCGGCGTGCTTATCCAGCAACTCGGCGTCCGGGTGGCGCTGCAAGTGGCCGTGCAGCGCCTGTAAATAGGCCGCATTGGTGTGCGCCAGCGCCGCGCCGGGGTCGATGACTTCCTCGGTGGGCAGGCTGGGCAGCAGTTGCGGCAGGCGTCCCGCGCTGCGCTCCGCCACGCGGCGCACATGCGCCAGCAGGTTGCGGCTCTCGGTCACGTCGCAGGCGTCCAGGCACTTGACCAGGGCGGGCGTCTCGCCCACGGCGCGCGAAAGGGGCGCCAGGCCGGTACGCATGCGCTGCACGCGGCGTAGACAAGCCAGGCGTCCGGCTTGCAGGGCGCGGTTAAGCTGCGGGTCGGGCGTCCACAAGCGACCGCGCGTGACGGCCTTGTCCCACGCCGACACGCTCAACTCGAAGGCGCGCTCGGCATCGCGCAGGGCCAAGAAGCCGCTCCACGCCACCTGCTCGCCCACGTCGCTGAGGGTCAGCAGCAGGGGTACCTCGACAATGCCGTTGATGAGGATGTAGTAGCTGAGGCTGGCATGGCCTTCGTCGTCGAATTTGTATTCGGAGGGACGCCCATAGGGGTTGCCGAAGACGCAGGTCAGGTCGGCGTTGCGCTGGGCATAGACGCCCTGGGCGCGGCGCGGGTTGCGCTGCGCCACGAGCAGGCCGTCGACGATGCGCTGCGTCAGCGGCTCGCCCCAGTCGATCTCAATGTCCAGGCGCACCAGGCGGTCGCCCTCGGCCTGGCATTCGAGCATCCACAGCGCGGCGCGGTCGTAGGCCCCGCCCAAAGGGACCGCCAGTCGCTTGCTGATGATCATGCCTTCGCGGCCGAGGATGGTCTCCTGATAGCCGGCATAGTAGCGCGTCGCCATGGGCACGAGGCCCTCGCCGTGCGGGTCGACGATCTGCATTTGGATGGCACGCACATAGCGCGCCGCGGCCCACGGCCAATAGAGGTCGTACAGGTCCGAGTTGGCGTCGGCGTCGAGATAGATGTCTTGGTTCGCCAGGCGATAGGTTGCCGCCGGGGCCAGCTCGTCGTAGTCAATAGTCTGGGGCTGATCCAGGATCGGATCCATAAGGTCCATGGCTCGGCCTCTCTCAAACGGTACAGCTTCTCACCTACAGAATGCATAGAGTAACCGCAAAGGCGCAAAGGACGCAAAGAACAGCAAACAGCAAGAAAAACAACAGCAAGAACCGCAAGGGGCGCGAGGCGTGCAGGGAAAGGGTAGAGGCAGGGGGCAAGCGATAGAACGCGGATGTCGCGGATTCGGCGGATCACGCGCATCAAGAAAGCGGGCGCAGAGACTGCCGGGGCCCCCAGCAACCGGTTGCTATTCTCTTGCCCTTCTCAGCGCCCTTTGTGATAACTCTTTTCTCTTGCTGTTCTTGCTGTTGCTTTTTCTTTGCGTTCTTTGCGCCTTTGCGGTTTGCTCTAAACTTCCTCGCGCTGGGCGCCCGCCATGAGCAGGCCCAGGCCCTCGCGCGTGGCCTCGGCGCGCGGTACGACATCCACGATTTCGCCCTTGTACATCACCGCAATGCGGTCGGACAGGGCCATGATCTCGTCCAGTTCGGCGCTGACCACCAGCACGGCGACGCCTTCGTCGCGCTTGGCGACAATCTGCTGGTGGATGAACTCGATCGAGCCGACGTCGATGCCGCGCGTGGGCTGT
>JBBSBO010000788.1:0-1865 GCA_038251215.1 Caldilineales bacterium | reverse complement strand
CACGGAATTCCAGAAGCGCGCATCATTGAGCAGATCGAAATAGTTCTGGGGTCCGATCAACGTATTCGGGCGCCCGGCCGTCAGGCTCCAGCCGGAAAAGGAATTCCACAGCGTATAGCCGAGCGGGAAGATCATCATCAGCGCGATGAAGATGAGGGCGGGCGCCGGGAACAACCAGCGTTGGTGACGGTCGATGAAGCGGTTTATCACGGTCGTCTCCGCAGTTTGTTGGAGCCTTGAGGCAGGAGGACATGCGGCTTTTCCGGCGCGTGACGGAGTCTCAACGGATGAAGTCTCAACCCGTCACGCTGCGCATGTCCCCCAACCCCAAGGCCCAACATCGGCTAAATCTCAACAACTTGTCTTACTGTTGTTCGCTGTCCAACAACGCTTGGAACTGTGCGTTGGCATCGTCGGCGGCTGCCTTGAAGTCGCCGCCTTCGATGGCTACGTCGACGGCGGCGCCGATGATGTCGCGCGCCTCGGTGACGGAGGTGACCAACGGGCGGTCGTAGCCGCGGCCATTGGCCGAAGCGGCTACTGCTGCAACCCAGTCAGCCGGGAAGGCGGTGGCGCCGGCGGGGTCGGCCCATACAGATTCGCGCGCGCCGGGGACGGCGCCTTCGGACTGCGTCCTGAGCACGATGTCTTTGCTGGTCGCCCACTTGATGAACTCGCAGGCCGCTTCCTTGTTCTTGGAGCTGGACGGCATCGCCAAGCCCCAACTCGTCACGTTGTACATGACTGAGCCGGCAGGGCCGGCGGGGAAGACGGCGACGCCGGTTTTATCGGCCACGGCGGAGAGCGCCGGATCGAGCAGGTTGGCATAGATCGAGCTGGCGTCGGTGAACATGGCGGCGTTGCCCTGGGCGAAGATGGCTACGGCTTGCGGCCATGACATGTTGAGGACGCCCGGAGGGCCGTATTCGCGCAGCAAGGTCGCGTAGAGGTCAATGGCTGCCAGCGCTTCCGGCGTGTTGATGGTGGCCTGGTGATTTTCGTCGAACCAGTCGCCGCCATTGCTGTAGAGGAAGCTGGAGAATTGCGTCACCAGCGGGCTGCGCTGGCCGCGCGCGACAAAGCCGTACATCTCGTTGTCTTTGTCGGTCAGGGCTTCGGCTGCCGCCTTGAGTTCGTCGAGGGTCGTCGGCACGGCAATGCCTTTTTCCTCGAGCAGGTCTTTGCGGTAGTAGAGCACTTCCTGCTCGGTGACGATGGGGATGCCGGTGAGCACGCCATTGACCATGGTGGTGCCCACGGCGCCCTCGGCGAAGTCCGCGAAGTCGTAGTCCGGATCGGCCACGCAACTGCTCAGGTCTTCATACCAGCCGTTCATCTGCATGACGCGTGCTTCTTGCAGCGGGCGCTGCATGAAGACGTCAATGTCAGAACCGCCGGCCGTGAACTCTGTGGTTAGCTTCTGGTTGAGTTGATCCTCGCCATAGGCTTCAAGGTTGACTTTGATGCCTGTCTCGGCTTCAAAATCTGCCAGCAGGGGGGTGATAGCCACCTGCCAGGGATGATTGGCGGCGACCAGGCGCAGCGTGGTGCCGGCATAGGGCATATCGCCGGCGGGCGCGGCCGCTTCGCCGCCGGCGGGCGCGGCCGGCGCCGACGCCGGGGCTACGCAGCCGGCCAGCAATGCGAGCAGCAGCATCAGGGGAAGTAGTTTGTGCAAGGCGGATCTCATACGATAACCTCCTGTGAGGGTGAAATGGATGGGGTGTTTATGGATAGGAAATCGAAGGTGTGACGAAAAAAAGGACAGCCAAGTCGCTTGTCATAGCGCCGGCTCCTTTCCGCGAATTTGTTGCCTTCCGGCAGATGTCCTCTAGCAAAAGTCTAGCACCGGGCAGAATGAATGT
>JBBSBO010000787.1:0-1872 GCA_038251215.1 Caldilineales bacterium | reverse complement strand
CGAAGAAACCGAACGCTACTCCGAGGCCGTGGCGCGCCGCGCCGCCGCTGAACCCGTTGCCTATATCTTGGGCAAGAAGGAGTTCTACGGGCTGGAACTGGCGGTGGACAGCCGCGTCCTCGCCCCGCGGCCGGAGACGGAGCTGCTGGTGGACGCCGTGCTGGACTACATCGACCAATGGCCCGGCGGCGTGGAGGGGACGGAAGTTTCCGTGGCGGACGTGGGCACGGGCAGCGGCGCCATCGCCCTGGCGGTGGCGGAAAACTGCCCCGGAGCCGCCATCTATGCCATCGACGTGAGCGAGGAGGCGCTGGCTGTGGCTGCGGCCAATCTCGCCCGCCTTGATCAGCGCGGCCAGATCACGCTCTTGCAAGGCGATCTGCTCGCGCCGCTCCCCCAGCGCGTGGACGTGATCGCGGCCAACCTGCCCTACATCCGTAGCGATGACTTGCCCGGCTTGCAGGCCGACGTGCGCGACTACGAGCCGAAGCTGGCGCTGGAGGCGGGGCCGGAAGGGCTGGACTTGATCGCACGTCTGCTGGAGATGCTGCCCGCCTACCTCACGCCGGGCGGCGCCGCCTTCCTGGAAATCGGGCACGACCAGAAAGAGGCGGTGCTGGCGCTGGTGGCGCGCCTCTTGCCCGACGCACGCTCTGCCGCCGTGCGCGAGGACTATCACGGCCGCAATCGCCTGCTCGTGATCGGGCTGTAACCCTCATCCAAGCCCACACACCGACAGCATCTCCCAGAAAGCTGCAAGCTTCCTGGGAGATTTCCCCGCCGCGCCGCCGCGTTAGGCATTCTGCGCCGCCGCGATAGATAATGCGCATGCGAGGCGCAGAGTCGCGCCGCGCACATAATTCATAGAGCCGACGACAGACGATCACCGACAGAAGATCATACAGAAGATCATGAGGCCACATGCCGACGCCATCCACCCGTACATCTGAGCGCGCCTTTGACCTGGTTGTGTTGGACCTGGACGGCACAATTCTGGACCTGTATCACCACAAGCCGATTTCGCCCGCCGTGCTCGCTGCCATCGACGCGGTGCAGCAGGCCGGCATTCCCGTCACCATCGCCACGGGGCGCACGCTCGACTATGTGCGCGAGCACGTCGCCCACATCGGCATCACCACGCCCGTGGTCACAACGCAGGGCGCGGTGATCGGCGACCCCGTCACGGGCGAGATCTTGGCCGAGACCACCATCGCCCTGCCCTTGGCGCGGCGCGCCGCTGCCTGGATCGACGCGCAGCCTTATGTCACTGCGCTCTACTTCCTGGCGCAGGATGGGCGTACACAGATCTATCAGAATCACGGCGGGCCGGAGCCGGACTTCTACGACCATGTCTTCGGCTTCCCGCGCACCTTGCAGCCGCAGTTGGCGGAACTATTGGCAGGCGACGGCGCACATCCGCCGCTCAAGTTCCTCGTCGTCGACGATTCGCCGCCGGACGTCGACCTGGTGGACGAGCTGAAGGCGCTCTTCAGCCCGCACCTCTATATCACACGCACGCACCCGCGCCTGGTAGAAGGCACGGCCCAGAACATGGACAAAGGCCAGGGCATGCTGCGCCTGTGTCGCATCCTGGGCCTGGACCCCGCCCGCGTCCTCGCCATCGGCGACAGCGACAACGATATCCCCGTGTTGGAGGCTGCAGGCTATGCCGTGGCGATGGGCAATTCCAGCCCCGGCGTGCTTGCCGTGGCGGACTGGGAAGCGCCCTCCGTCGAGGAAGATGGAGCCGCCGTCGCGCTGCGCCGGCTAGTCTTGGGGGAGGAGTAATATGCCGTACAAAAGCCGCGCCAACGAACTGCTGGGTTATCCTGCCGACGCCCGCCTATTGATCCTCAACGCCGACGACTTTGG
>JBBSBO010000786.1:0-1875 GCA_038251215.1 Caldilineales bacterium | reverse complement strand
GGGGCCGGCATCGCCCGAGCGCAGGTAGTCGGTGTACATCTGCGGGATCAGGCTGCCCGGCACGTCGTCTTCGCTGCGCACGAACTCGAGGATCTGCTGCTCGAGGTTGGCGAGGCGACAGCTCTGCAGGCGCCGCTTCCACAGGCGGCGTGCGGGCATGAGCAGGTCGAGGTGGGGCGCGCCTTCGTATAGCAAAGGAACCTCGCCGGCCGCGTCAGACAAGAGGCGCCGATTAGAGCGAAAACGGGTGCGCAGCAGGGGCATGTCGAAGGAACGACCGTTGAACGTCACCGCCAAGTCATGGGTCGTTAGCTGCTGGGCGAGGGCGGTGAGCAGGGCCTGTTCCTCGAGGGGGCTGCGCATGAAGTATTGGCGCACGACGAAATGCGTAGGGGGCCGGCTGGGGTCGAAGAGACTCTCGGCCGCGGCAATGTCGCCGCTTAGGGGAATCGGACCACCGTCGAGCGGCGCGTCCAACGTCTCGAAGGTTCCCATGCCGACCATAAAGCAGTAGACGCCTGCGCCTGCGCCCAGGCCGGTCGTTTCGGTGTCGATGAAGGCTGCACGGGAAAAATCCTCGATGGCCTCCAGGCCGAAGTTAGGGTGCAGGGGGGCTAACGTCTTGGGCTGGAGTTCCAAGAGCGCGCCCAGCGGGCCGGTCCCGCGCGCCAGCCGCAAAGGATAGGCGTGGGCGCTGACATAACAGACGCCGGCTTGGTTTTCGATCTGCGCGCCGGGGGCGATTTGCTCGACAGTCGCAGCGCTGCGGCCGCGGCGGGAAACAGGCGCGGTTGCGGGCGGGCGCGCGGCGGACAACTCGTCCGGTTCGTGGCTGCGAGCCTCGCGTAGATTCTGGAGCCGGCGGAGACGATCTAGTGTCGATGACATCGGCCTTAGATTACCATAAGCCGCCCGCCGAGCCAAGCAATTGCACACGGTTTTGCCCGCGCTGTGTGCGGCATCTATAATCGATAGGCGTAATCGACGCAATCGACATGCAATGGATAGGCAGAGAAGCCGATGACGCCCCGGGCAACTGGGGCCGCAGGCGCGGCCCTTGCCGGGTAGCCGAACCCCTTCGACTAGAATCGAGATGGTTAGAATTGGAACAACCTAGATGATCGCTCCGCGAAAAAACTGGGTCATCCGCGAGCGCGCCCCGCAGGCTTTTCTGCAAAGCGCGCCGGAGCACCCCTTGCTGATGCAGACGCTGTACAACCGCGGGCTGCGCAGCGCACAGGAGGTCGCCGCCTTTTTGCAGGGCGACGACGCCGTGCAGGAAAACCCGTATCGACTGCCGGACATGACGCGCGCGGTGACGCGCCTGCTGCGCGCCATCGCAGCGGACGAGACAATTTGCATCTATGGCGACTTCGACGCCGACGGCGTGTCCGCCACCGCGCTGATGACGACGGCGCTGCAAGCCGTGGGCGCTAATGTCGGCGCCTATATTCCTGACCGCGTGGACGAGGGCTATGGCCTGAACTGCGAGGCGATCGCGCAGATTGCGCAGACGGCGCAGGTGATGGTGACCGTAGACTGCGGCATTCGCAGCGTGGACGAGGTGGCGTATGCGCAGTCACTGGGGATGGACGTGATTGTGACCGACCATCACTCGATTGGCCCCGTGCTGCCGGCGGCGTTGGCGGTGATCAACCCGCGGCGACAGGATGGCCTGGCGACGTTCGAGCGGCTGGCGGGGGTGGGCGTGGCTTATCGGCTGGCGCAGGCCGTGCTGCGCGCCGCGGCGCAGCGCAAGGGCGGCGGCATCGATCCCGGCGAGGTGGAGGCGTGGGAGCAGGCGCTGCTCGACTACGTGGCGATCGGCACGGTGGCGGACATGATGCCGCTCTTGGGCGAGAACCGCTCGTTGGT
>JBBSBO010000785.1:0-1879 GCA_038251215.1 Caldilineales bacterium | reverse complement strand
TTTGGAGCAGGCGCCGGACATCGTCTTCTTGCCGCGCCGCCTGGAGTATTTCGGCTTCGGCGAATATGAATTCGGCAGCCACAAGATTATCGAGTCGATGCGCCGCGGCATCTCGGGCACGCACCGCATGAACGGCATCTTTATGGCCTATGGCGCGGCCGTGCGCGCGGGCGTGCAGGTGGAAGGCGCTTCCCTGGTTGACCTGGCCCCCACCATCTTGCACTTAATGGGCGAGCCTGTGCCGGAGCATATGGACGGCCGCGTACTCGCCGAGGCGCTGGTGCAGGGCGATGTCGCGGCGGAGCGCAGCCAGTGGCGCAGCCAGGCCGAGCCGGCCGCGCAGCCGGGCGACGCCGGCCTCAGCGCCGAGGATCGCCAGGTGTTGGCGGAGCGGCTGCGCAGTTTGGGGTATGTCGGATGATGCAAGCGCCCCCGTACACGCCGCGCAACGCCTTTACCGTGGATCTGGAGGACTGGTTTCAGGGCTTAACCAGCACCAATCCGCAGGTGAACAAGTGGCCCGCCCTGGAGAGCAGAGTGGTCTTCGCCACACGCAAATTGCTCGACATCCTGCACGTCCACGATGTGCAGGCGACTTTTTTTGTGTTGGGCTATGTGGCGGACGCGCACCCCGAGCTGATCGGCGATATCCGCGCGGCGGGGCACGAGATCGGCGTACACGGCTACTATCACCGCTTCGTCTATAAGCTGTCGCCCGATGAGTTTCGCCGTGAGCTGTACCAGGCCATCGCCGCCGTGCAGCGGGCCGCCGGCGTCTTGCCGCAGGGTCACCGCGCGCCCTATTTCTCGGTGAACGCCGCCACGCCGTGGGCTTTTGACGCGTTGGCGGAGGCGGGCATCGCCTACGACGCCAGCGTCTTTCCTATGCGCGGGATGCTCTACGGCTTCCCCGGCGCGCCGCGCTTTCCCTATCGCATGGCGCAGAACGGCCTGCTCGAGTTTCCCGCCTCGACGTTGCAGTGGGGCGGACGCACGCTGCCGATGCTGGGCGGCTTCTATACGCGGGCGCTGCCCTATGCGGTGACGCGCTGGGCGATCCGACGCCTCAACGCGCAGGGGCAGCCGGCGATCCTGTAGATTCATCCGTGGGAGTTGGACCTGGATCAGAAGTACAGCCAAGTGACGCCGCGCGAGCGCATCACGCACTATTATGGGCGGCGCGGGCTGGAGGCGAAGCTGCATCGTCTGTTGGCGGATTTCTGCTTTACGACGCTGCACGAACTGGCGGGCGATCTGAATCTAGAGGGTGCCGCGCCATCCGACCACATCGTTGGCCTTGCGCCCGACATGCTCACCGGCGCGACTGCGTGGGAGGGGCGATAATGGCGCAGGCGGCGGTACGCGACCTGGTAATACACCAGTTGACGGAGGCCGAGTGTCCGCTGTGGGACGGCTACGTGCGCGGAGCGGCGGGCGGACTGCCGCAGCATTTGTCGGCCTGGCGCGACGTGATGGCCGAGGTCTACGGCTACGACACGCGTTACGTGATGGCGTTGGATGCCGGCGCGGGGGCGCCCGCTGTGCGCGGCGTGCTGCCGCTCTACGTCAATCCCAGCCCCTTGCTGGGCCGCACGCTGACGAGCATGCCCGGCGGGCTGTGCGCCGAGGATGCCGACGCCGCCGCGGCGTTGATCTCCCACGGCCTGGCGTTGGCGCAGCAGGTGCGCGCCAAGCGCTTTGTGCTGCAAGACACGCGCCAGGCTTGGCCCCAGGACTCGCATTCCGAATGGCAGACCGAGTGCGGACACGAGGCCTGGATCGTGGATGTGAGCGCGGGCGAGGAGGCGGTGTGGCAGGCGCTCGACCGCAACATCCGCCGGCAGGTGCGCATGGCGAAGCGCAACGAGCTGACCGTCGA
>JBBSBO010000784.1:0-1885 GCA_038251215.1 Caldilineales bacterium | reverse complement strand
GCGCGGCGCAGCGGGCGCGCCTATGTGACCGTGCGCTTCGGCAACGTCTTGAACAGCCGCGGCAGCATTGTGCCCACCTTCCAGCGGCAAATCGCCGCCGGCGGACCGGTCACGGTGACGGACCGGGAGGCAAAACGCTATTTCATGACCATCCCGGAAGCCGTCCAACTGTTGTTGCAGGCTTCGGTGCTGGGCCGCGGCGGCGATCTCTTTATGCTGGACATGGGCGAACCGGTCCGCATCGAGGACTTGGCAACCGACTTGATCCATCTGTCCGGTTTGGAAGTCGGCCGTGACATCGATATTGTGTATACTGGGTTGCGCCCGGGCGAGAAGCTGTTCGAGGAGATGTTCCTGGCCGAAGAGAAATATGCGCGCACGACGCACGAGCAGATCTTTGTGGCGAAGAACGGCGTCCACCTGACGCCCTTTAGCCTGGATCGCAGTGTGTATGATTTGCTGGCGGCGGCGCGGGTCGGCGACACCGCGTCGGTGATGGCCGGGCTGCGGGCTCTGGTCCCCGAGTATGCGCCGCCGGGCGCAGGCGCGGGGCAAGAGAAGGCGGAGCCGCGGGCGCCGCAGGCCGTCGCTGCGGATTAGCGTGACTCGCTCTCCTGCCGGAAGTGGCGCGGCCCGGTTCACGCGGCGAATCTATGCGAGAGGACGAAAGGCATGATGAATTGACCGGACAAGAGCGTTCCGTCTTGATGGTGTGTACAGCCAACCGCGTGCGCTCCGTCATGGCGGAGGCGTTGCTGCAGCAATTGGTCGTCGCGGCGGGCGAAGGCGAGGTCTGGCGCATCGAATCAGCCGGGACATGGGCCACAGAAGGGCAGCCGGCCATGCCCACGACGGAGGCGGTGATGGCCGAGCGCGGCGTCGACCTGAGCGCGCATCGCTCGCGGCCCATCGAGGAGTGCGACATCGACTCCTTCAACCTGGTGTTGGTGATGGAGAAGGGGCACCGCGAGGCGCTGGCGCAGGAGTTCCCGCAGCTGGCGGGGCGCATCTACCTGATCGCCGAGATGGCCGGACCGAACCACGAGATCCACGACCCGGTGGCGGGCACGGCAGCCGATTACCGGCGCACTGCCGAGGAGTTGCAGCGCATTTTGCAGGAGGGCCTGCCGCGCATTCGCCGCCTGTCGGCGCCGGGCCAGGATGCAGTCGGACAGGCAAGCTAAATCGAGTAGAATGAATGCGGCGCTCTTCTTTCGTTAGGCGGGCGCTTGCTGTTTGGTCGCGTGCTGAGTGAATGGGTGGGGAGAGGTTGAGGATGACGAGTCAGAAGAATTTTGCGCGCTATGCGTGGGGCGTGCTTGCGCTCAACCTGCTGGTGATCATGTGGGGCGCATTCGTGCGCGCCACGGGGTCCGGCGCGGGCTGCGGCAGCCACTGGCCTCTGTGCGGCGGCGAAGTGATCCCGCGCGACCCGGCCATCGAGACGTTGATCGAGCTGTCGCACCGCCTGTCCAGCGGGCTGGCGCTGATTGGCGTGGCGCTGCTGGTCATCTGGGCTTTCCGCGCCTTTCCCAAGGGGCACGGCGTGCGCTGGGCTGCCGGCTGGAGCGGCGCTTTCATCATCGTGGAGGCGTTGGTGGGGGCGGGCTTGGTGCTGCTGCAATACACGGCGGCGAACGTGTCGATTGCCCGCGCCTATTGGATGGCAGGCCACCTGGTCATTACCTTCATGCTCTTGGCCTTTCTCTCGTTAACGGCGTGGTGGGCGTCCAGCCAGCCGCGGCCAACGCTGCGCGGCCAGGGCGGTTTGGTGTGGATGCTGGTTCCGGGTTTTGCGGGGATGCTGGTGCTAGGGGCCAGCGGCGGCGTGACTGCGCTGGGCGACACGTTGGTGTTGACCGCGGGGATTTCGCCCGAGGAATCG
>JBBSBO010000783.1:0-1888 GCA_038251215.1 Caldilineales bacterium | reverse complement strand
CAGCAGCGCGCAGCCCGCGGCCTTGCAGGCCGCCGCCATGCCGGTGACGACCTCGGCCACATCCTCCGGCACGAGCCGACTGGTGGCGATGTAGTCGAGGACGAAGAGCGGGCGTGCGTTCTGAACCAGGATGTCATTAATGCAGTGGTTGACGATATCCGCGCCACTCCCCTGCCAGCGGCCATGCTCGGCGGCCAGATTCACCTTGGTGCCCACGCCGTCGGTGGAGGCCACGAGCACGGGCTGCGCGGGCAGCCCCTCCAGCGCGAAGAGGCCGCCGAAGGAGCCCACGTCGGCCAGCACCTGAGGCGTGAAGGTGGAGCGCACAGCATCGCGCATCAGCGCGACAGTGCGGTTGCCTGCGTCAATGTCCACGCCGGACTGGCGGTAGAGGTTGGGCATAGGGCATGACTCGCTAATTGACTATTGGAGAGTGATTATTGAGGATTGAAGACTGAAGATTGCTGACGCGCCAATCGTCAATCGTCAATCGTCAATCGTCAATCTTCAATTCTGGCTTTTCCACAAACGCCACCAACTGCTCGCTCATCTCCGCCAGCGAAGGCTCGTGAACGTACATCATATGGCCTGCGGCGAAGCGGTGGCGCTCGATGTTGCCCTCGAGGCTGGGGTCCAGTTCGAGGTGGTTGAGGGTATGCTCGCTGGCGAAATAGGGGGTGGCGAAGTCGTAGATGCCCTGCGCCACGTAGACGCGCAGGTGCGGGTTCTTGCTCATGGCGTCGCGCAGCGTTTCGGCTACGTTGACGTATCGATTCTGGTAGTTGCTGTAATCCCACGTTTGGTAGAGGCTCGTGAGCACCTCGTAGGGCAGGTCGCTCTCGAAGTTGAGGTCGCCGCGCACATAGTCGTTGAGCGTCGCGGTGTAGCTCCCCTTAATGAAGGAATTTGCGGGGTCGTAGGCGAAGCGCTCGCCGGTGCTGTCGCGCTCAATGCCGGTGAAGCGGCTGTCGAGGCGGCCTACGGTGCGGCGCTGGTCGCGCAGCAACTCCTTGCAGAACTTGAAGATCTCCACGCGCAGGTTGGTGCGCTCCACGTACTCGGGCGTGAGGCCGGTGTAGCGCGCCACCTTCTGCGCCAGGGCCGCGCGCTCGGCGGGAGAGAGCTTGCTGCCGCGCAGCAGCGCCGTGGCATATTCGCCCTCGGCAAAGGCTTCGACCTCGGCCAGCGTCTTATCGAGGTCGGCCTGCAGGTCGGGCGCGAGGCGCTTGTGGTACCACGCCGTGGCGGCGTAGGTGGGCAGGAAGAGCACGTGGGGCAGGTCGTTGCCCAGCTCGAAATCGAGCGCCATAAAGTCGAGCGCGGTGGAGATAAGCATGATGCCGTTGAGGTACATGCCGTGGCGATCCTGCAGATAGCCCGAGAGGCCCGCCGCGCGCGTGGTGCCGTAGGATTCGCCGATGAGGTACTTGGGCGAGCGCCAGCGCTTGGCGCGTGAGACGTAGAGGCGGATGAAATCGCCCACCGACTCCACATCCTTCTCCAGGCCGTGAAACTGCTTGGGGTCCTCGCCCGTGGTGGCGCGGCTGAAGCCGGTGCTCACTGGGTCAATGAAGACGAGGTCGGAGGCGTCGAGCAACGTGTATTCATTGTCTGTCAGGTGATAGGGGGGAGGCTGCGGGTTGTCCACGTCGCCGGAGAGGACGCGCCTTGGCCCCAGCAGCCCCAGGTGCATCCACACCGAGGACGAGCCCGGCCCGCCGTTAAAGGAGAAGGTGATGGGGCGTTCGGCGGCGTCCCCCGGCGTGCCATCGGGCTGCGTGCGCGTGTAGGCGACGAAGAAGATGTGGGCGCGCGGCTTGCCCTCCTCTGTGCGCATGACAACGCGCCCGGCGGTGGCGGTGTAGGTGAGCTCCTTGCCATTCACCGT
>JBBSBO010000782.1:0-1892 GCA_038251215.1 Caldilineales bacterium | reverse complement strand
TGCTGACGATCGGCAGTTATTACATGCTGGTGACGCCGGCGTACTATGCGGGCTGCCCGGCGGGTTGCCCCGGCTGGCGCGGCTATCCGCTGCCCTTCGCACGCATCGACGTGGGCGGCGGCAGCCGCATTGCCTTGCTCGACTTTCTGCTCAACCTGCTCATGCTGTGGCTGCTGTGGCTGGGCGCCAGCCTGACGTGGCGACTGTTGGGCATCGGCTACCAGTGGTGGAACCGCTCGTGGCGGGCTAGGCTGGCGTTCATCTTCTTTGTGGCGGTGCTGCCCTGGGCCATCATGCCGCGCATCCTCAACCCGCCGCAGCCCACGCCCGTAGGCGAGGACTTGCGTCTGGCGGTGAACGCGCAGCGCTCCGCCGAGTTCACCTATCGCATCACCGGCGTGTGGGTGCAGCGGCTGGCGCTGGAGGATATCCGCCATTCGTCGCTGGCAACCGGCCCGACCGCGTCGGCGGGGTTATCGACGAACGACGAGACGGTGACGGAGGTCTGCCTGCGCGGCTACACCTATTTCTACCTGCCCTGGCGGCGCTATCGCATCACCCTCGACCCCAGCGGCGTCACCGCGCTCAGCCTGAAGGAACTGCCGCTGGAAGGCTCCTGCTGGGAACAGTGACCCTGGGCGATGTGAACACAGCGGCGGCGCGTTTGAGAAATCGCGGGCGGCACAGTACACTACAAACAGCAAGCCTATCCTCCTTACCTCGCAAGAAAGCGCAAGAAAGCGACTGTAGACCGTGAAGATCACCAAGCTGGAAACATTTCTCGTTAAGCCGCGCTGGCTGTTCCTGAAGATGCACACCGACGAGGGGCTGGTCGGCCTGGGCGAACCGATCGTCGAGGGGCGCGCCCTGACCGTGGCGCAGGCCGTCGCCGAATTGGAGCCATACCTGATCGGCAAGGACCCCACGCGCGTAGTGCATCACTGGCAGGCGATGTACAAGCACGCTTTCTACCGCGGCGGCCCCGTACTCACCAGCGCCCTGTCCGGCGTAGAGCATGCCCTATGGGACCTGGCGGGCAAGGCGCTGGGCGTGCCCGTCTATCAACTGCTGGGCGGGCCGCTGCGCGACCGCATCAAGGTGTATAAGGGCATCGACCTCTACAGCCCGGAGCGTTCGATCCAATCCGCACGCGATGCCGTGGCGCAAGGCTTCATTGCGCTCAAGACCGGCGTGGGCGGGCCGCGCCCCGCGCGCATCATCGAGACGCCGGGCTTTGTGCAGGCCGTCGCCGAGCGCTTCGCAGCCCTGCGCGACGCGGTGGGCAACGAGGTGGACATTGCCATCGACTTCCACGGCGCGGTCAGCCCGCAGACGGCGGGGCTGCTGATCAAGGCGCTGGAACCGTATCAGCCGCTCTTTATCGAGGAGCCGGTGCAGTGCCAGAACGTCGACATTATGGCCGACCTGGCACGCAAGACTTATATCCCTATCGCCACGGGCGAGCGCATCTTCACCAAGTGGGGCTTCCGCGAGATCTTGGAGAAGCGCGCGGCCTCCATCCTGCAGCCGGACATCTCGCACGTGGGCGGCATCTTTGAAGCGCGCCTGATCGCGGGCATGGCCGAAGCCTACTACGCGGCGGTGGCGCCGCACTGCCCGCTCGGCCCCATCTCGTTGGCGGCAGGCCTGCAAGTGGACGCCTCCATCCCCAACTTCCTGGCGCAGGAACATACCACCTTCGGCGCGGGCTATCTGAAGCAACCCTTCACTTTTAAGGACGGCTATTTGGAGCTGCCGACCGGCCCCGGCTTGGGCATCGAACTGGACGAAGACGCGCTCGCCGACAAGATCGGCCATGACTGGCGCAACCCGCAGAGCTTTCATCCCGACGACGGCGCAGCCATCGACTGGTAGCGCGCCGCGCTGGCTTT
>JBBSBO010000781.1:0-1892 GCA_038251215.1 Caldilineales bacterium | reverse complement strand
GTTCCAGGCCGTCGTCGGACCATTCCCAGCTCTTGGCGAGGTTGGGGAACGGCTCGATGTCCTGGTCGGCGCGGAAGAGTGGGCCGATCTTGACAAGGGCGTTGTAGCGGTCGGTGTAGGATTCGATGCCGAACCAGCCTTCGCTGACGCCGGCGGCGTTGTTCCAACCGGCGGTCGGGCAAGCCGAGAAGGCGCGATGCACGTCGCCATACACACCGATGCCGTCTTCCATGCCCGCCTTGAGCACAACTAGCGGTTCAGCCGGCAGGCGATCTGCCAACGCCGGCAGTTTGCCCTCGTCGACCAACGCCGTGATCCACTCCGGCTCGCTGTAGCTGGGCAGTGACTTGTAGGTCACCATCTGGTCGATCGGCATGCGGATCGGCTCCACGTCGCCCAAGCCCAGGTCCGGGGGATCCGGGAAAGGCATGGGTGTAGCGATGGCAGCCGCCTCGCCCGCAGGCGCAGCCTCAGCTGGGGCAGCCTCTTGTGCAGTCGTTGCCTCTGCGGCGGGCGCGGCCTGTTCGGCGGGCGCAGCTTCTTCAGCCGGCGCGGGGCCTGCTGATCCGCCGCACGCGGCCAAAGCCAGGAGCGCAATCGCCAGAAGAGTCAACAGCACCCATCTAGTGCGCACATGTGCTAACATATTTGCTTCCTTTCTTCTTTGAAAGCGTTGGTACTACAAGGGTGAAATGAATTAAGACAGACAGCGGAGTTAGTAGTGAAGCCAATCACCATCACAAGAACGGCAAAACAGACAACACGTCACGAACGACGGGTAAAACACAAAAGCGGGCGTTAACTGTGATGCAGCCAGCACGCCACCTGATGCTGCGGCGCGATCACATGCAAGGCAGGATTCTCTTCCCAACAACGCTTGAAAGCGTAGGGGCAGCGCGTGGCAAAGGGGCAGCCGTCAATCTTGTCGATCGGGCTGGGCACCATGCCCTCGATCGGCTCCAGCATGGCGGTCTTGCGCCCCAACACGGGCACGGACTTGAGCAGCCCCTCGGTATAGGGGTGCTTGGCGTGATGGAACAGTTCGCGCACCGGCGCATACTCCACTACCTGTCCCAAATACATCACCGCCACATAGTCCGCCATCTGCGAGACCACGCCCAGGTTATGCGTAATCATCATGATCGAGGATTGAAACTCGGTCTGCAAGTCGCGCATCAAGTCCAGAATTTGCGCCTGCACCGTCACATCCAGGGCCGTGGTCGGCTCATCCGCCAGCAAGATCGAAGGGTTACAGCTCAGCCCCATGGCGATCATCACACGCTGGCGCATACCGCCGCTCAGTTGATGCGGATACTCCTTCAGGCGCTGCTCCGGCGCGCTCATATGCACGCGATGCAACATCTCCTCGGCCCGTTCCATCGCCTCGCGTTCGCTCATATCCTGGTGCAACACCACCGTTTCGGCGATTTGGCGACCGATGGTTTTCAGCGGGTTGAGCGAGGTCATCGGCTCCTGGAAAATCATGGCGATCTCGCCGCCGCGAATCTCGCGGATCTGCCGGCCCCTTGGGTTGAGCTTGGCAATATCCACCGGCGGCTTGCCGTCCTTGCGGTGCAGCAAGATTTCGCCTTGTACAATGCGGCCCGGCGGGTCCTTGATCAGGCGCATCACCGACATCGCCATCACGCTCTTGCCGCAGCCGCTCTCACCCACCACGCCCAATGTCTGCCGGCGCCCCAATGTCAGGTTCACCCCATCCACGGCGCGCACGGTTCCCCGCTCCAAAAAGAAGAAGGTGTGCAGGTTCTTGATTTCGAGGATGGGTTCGACCTCGGCAGCGAGCGGGGCCGAAGTCGCTGGGGCGGCTTGCGTGGATGAATCCATACAGGTTCCTCGTCAGATGAGAGACCACCCCGCCACAGTGCGCGGGC
>JBBSBO010000780.1:0-1896 GCA_038251215.1 Caldilineales bacterium | reverse complement strand
GCTGAGTTCGCCGCGCCCAATAGGTCGCTTCATCCTCTCTTCATTTTCCCTATCCTCATAGAGACGAGTCCTATATGTTTGAACTGATCAAGGAACTGACCGAGATGACTGGGCCGAGCGGCCAAGAAGGGGCCGTGCTCGTACGTGTGGCCGAGTTGTGGCGCGAGGCGGGCGCAGAGGTAAGCGAGACGCGCATCGGCAATGTCCTTGCGCGCGCGGGCGGCGACAGGCAGCCACATGTGTTGATCGTAGCGCACGCCGATGAGCTGTGCTACCTGGTGCGCGCCATCCACCCGGACGGCTTTTTGTGGCTTGCCAACGGTCAGGCCTGGCAACGCACGACCAGTCTGCGCAACGCCTTTATGGTGGGCCAACGGGTGCGCGTGCTGGGCCGGCACGCGTCCGTGCCCGGCGTGATCGGCGCGGTGACCGGCCATCTGGCGAGCTTGGCCTTGCCGGAGCCGAGCGAGTTGAGCTGGCAGGACTTTTGGGTGGATACCGGCTTGACGCGTGACGAATTGTTGGCTGCGGGTGTAACGCCGGGCACGCGTGTCATCTGGGATGCGACGACGGAGCGCTTTGGCCCCAACGTCGTGGGCAAGGCGCTGGACGACCGCGTACTGCTGGCGGTGCAAACGGAGCTGCTGCGCCGGCTCGCTCCGGCGGACATGCATTGCCGGCTGACATTGGCGGCGACGGTGCAGGAGGAGATCGGCCTGGTCGGCGCTTCGGCGCTGGCGGCGGGGCGGGACTTCGACGCCGCCATTGTCCTCGAGATTGGGCTGGCTGGCGACGTGCCGGGCGTCAAGGACGACATGATGCCTGTGCGCCTGGGAGGCGGGCCGCTGTTGGTACACAAGGACGCACTGGTGCATTATGACCACGGCGTGACGCTCGCCATGGAGCGCGCGGCGGCGAGCGCAGGCATCGTCATCCAGCACGCCGTCTTCGGCTCGTTCGGCAGCGACGGGGCGGAGTTGATGCGCGCGGACATACCGGCGGCGTTGGTCGCCTTCCCCGCGCGTTACACGCATTCGCCTTTCGAGACGGCGCACCTGGGCGACATTGAGGCGCTGGTCGATTGGCTCGCTGCCTTCGTAACGCGCGCGGATGAATTGCTCGCCTAAGCGGTCCGGGATCGATTCATAGGCAAGAACGAACGGCGTCCATGCGGGCGCCGTTCTGCTTATCCTATTCGTTGTTCGCTGTAGTTGGCTTGCGCTAGGCCGGCAGCACTAGACAAGCTTGGCGTTAAGCACGATCTCGTCGACCGACGCCAGCGCCTTGGATACGGGGCAGCCGGCTTTGGCCTGGGTAGCCAACTCTTGGAATTTGGCATTGTCGATGCCGGGGACCTCGGCTTGGCAGTCGAGCACGATTTTGTTGATCGTCGGTCCGGCGCCCAGGTGGACAGACGCCGTGGTGTGAATACTGTCGGGCGTGAAGCCCGCATTCGTCAGGAGCGATGCGAGAAACATCGAAAAGCAGCCGGCGTGCGCCGCGCCGATCAGCTCTTCCGGGTTGGTGCCGGCGCCCTCTTCAAAGCGCGACGCATAGGTGTACGGCCCTTCGTAGCGGCCGCTCGCCAGCTTCATTGTGCCGGACCCTTCCTTAAGCGAACCATTCCAGGTAGCTTCGGACTTTCGGACTGCCATGATCCCTCCTCTTTGTTGGCGCCGCCAGTTCGCGGCTGTCGTCAAATTCTATTGAGTGAATGACAAAGCATAGAGTTTCTGTTAAGGAGCATAGACCTGTTGCCCAGGAGATTCGGTGGTCTTTGATCCAATTGCGGTTCAGCGGCGTATATTCGCCCTCCACTGGGTGTTTGCGCGCCGGCTAGCCGAAGCGGATGTTCTGGGCGAGCGGCAATTCCGACGACCAGTTGATCGTGTTCGT
>JBBSBO010000779.1:0-1897 GCA_038251215.1 Caldilineales bacterium | reverse complement strand
GTGCCAGGAGATCGCACGGCTGCGGCTTGACCTTAGGCAGGCGCGCAGGGAAGTGCAGCGCATTGAGGGCATCTAGGCGACTGGATCGCCCAACAGGCGGGGCGCATGCGGCCGGCGAGGCGTCCGGCCTGTGATTTTTCGCCGCTATGTGCTGCTGGCGTATAATCCAGCGTGTGGCTGGACACAGTGTTAGACTGGATACAGTTTCAGACTGCATACAGTGTCAGATTGGCTGAGCTTGGCGGCTCAGCCGTCTTTTTGCGGGAACAGGACGAGAGCATGATGGCGCAATCTATTCCGCTGGTGGACCTCCAGGCGCAATATCAGAGCATCGGCGCGGAGATTGACCGCGCCATGCGGCGCGTGATCGAGACGACGAGCTTTATCCTGGGGCCGGAGGTGGCGAACTTCGAGCAGGCTTTCGCGGCCTATTGCGGGGTCGAACACTGCGTCGGCGTGAGCAGCGGCACGAGCGCGCTGGAGTTGGCGCTGCGCGCGCTGGGCGTGGGCGCAGGCGACGAAGTGATCACGGCGGCGCACACCTTTATCGCCACGGCGGAGGCCATCAGCGCGGTCGGGGCCGTGCCGATCTTTGCGGACATCGACACGGCTACCTTCAACTTGGCGCCGGATGCGGTAGTCCAGGCGATCACGCCGCGCACGCGCGCCGTGATGCCGGTGCATCTCTATGGGCAGCCGGCGGACATGACGCGCATGGCGCAAATCGCGCGCGAGTATGGCCTGTGGCTGATCGAAGATGCGGCGCAGGCGCACGGCGCAAGTTGGCAGGGCGAGCGAGCGGGCGCTCGCAGCGATGCCGCCTGTTTTAGCTTTTACCCGGGCAAGAACCTGGGCGCTTACGGCGACGCCGGCGCGGTGGTCACCAAGCAGGCGGACGTTGCGCAGCAGGTGCGGCTGCTGCGCAACCACGGTCGCCGCGACAAGTATTTGCACGAGCAGATCGGCTTCGGCGAGCGCATGGACGCGTTGCAGGCCGCGATCCTGGGCGCCAAGCTGCCTTATTTGGACGGCTGGATCGAGGCGCGCAACCGGCTGGCGGCACGCTATAACCAAGAACTGGCGGAGTTCGAGCTGGAACTGCCGCAGACGGCGGCGGCGGCGCGTCATGCCTGGCACCTGTATGTCGTACGCACGCCGCGGCGCGATGAGATGCTGGCGCATTTGCAGCGACAGGGCATCGGCGCGGGCGTACACTATCCTGTGCCGCTGCATTTGCAGCCGGCCTATGCCGCGCTGGGCTACCGGCGTGGCGAGTTGCCTGTGACCGAAGCGGTGGCGGATAGCTGCCTAAGCCTGCCCCTGTACCCCGAGATGAGCGAGGCGCAGCAGGATCGCGTGGTCGCCGCCATCGCCGAGTTTGTAGGCGCGAGGCAAAGCGCATGACGACCTCGTTGGGGGCGCCCGCGACGATCAGCGTGGTCGTGCCCGCGCGCAACGAGGAGGGCACGATCGCACAGGTGGTAACACGCGCCTTCGCCGCGTTTGAGGCGCTGGACTGTTGGGGCGAGACGTTGGTTGTCGATGACGGCAGTACGGACGGCACCGCCCGCGAGCTGGCGGCTTTGCAAGCTCAGTACCCCGACCTAGTCGTCTTCACGCACCGGCGCAGCATGGGCATGACGGCGGGCCTGCGGCGGATGTTCGCGGCCGCGCGCGGCGACATCATTATCTTGATCCCGGCGGATATGGAGTCGGACCCCGCCGTCGACATCCCCACGCTCGTGACGGCGATGCAGGAGCAGAACTTGGACGCGGTGGCGGGGTGGCGGCAAGGGCGACGTGACAACAAGGTCTTTGCCAGCGCCATCTACAATCACGTGATGCGGCGCATGGCGGGCGTGCCGGTGCATGACGCCAACTGGATCAAGGCGATGCG
>JBBSBO010000778.1:0-1897 GCA_038251215.1 Caldilineales bacterium | reverse complement strand
GGCTGAATCACGCGATCAGACTCAGTTCAGCGTGATGGCCGCAGGTGCGAAGGCACCGAAGGGCTGAATCTCCTGGTCAAGCAAAGATGTACAGTCCGCGTTCGCTTGAACCCAACTTGCTCAAGATCGATTACGCCTGCCATTCCGCCTTTGCCTTGGTGAGCAGCGTTGCGATCACGGTCTTGTTCGGCGTTCCCATGGGGTGGGCGCCCGAAGGCAGGAGCAGGCCGTCATGGAACATTTGCATGCCGCTGTAATCCGGCTCCCACCCGGCGACGCCGAGGGCACGGCCGACCGCCAGACTGTGCCATTGCGCAGCCGGAGCAGGAGATGCGCGATCCTTGCCGGCAACCTCTGCATCGCGAGACGCTCAAAGCCTCCGCTTGTCTTGCGCAGGCGGGCGCTCAACAGATGCAACATAGCCTGCGCCACAGCGGGGATTTCGCGAACCGGCACCACGCAGGCCTCGCGCGGGATGATCAGGAAGCGGCTGGCCGTCACCGTCGTGACATCCGCCGTGCGGGGTTTGCTGTCGAGGACGGCAGCCTCGCCCGGCGTCAACGTGGCGAAGGCGGGTATGGCGAGGAGCGGCGACGGCGATGGCAGCATGGGGCGACGGATCCTCGGTTGGCCGTGCCGAAGCGAATGGCGCAACGTGCCGCATTCAGTCACGCCCCTGTGTCGCCGCCAAGGGCCAGGGACCAACGCCCTGGTGCAGCGCAATCGAGGGCCCATGTCTGGTTGATGAACACGCCAAGCGCCACGCCCACGACGACCGTCTACTACGACGGCGCGTGCCCGATCTGCTCACGCGAGATTGCCCAGTACCGCACAGCCCAAGGCGCCGACCGGCTCGACTTCGTCGACGTCACCGCGTGCGATGCGAAGGGTCTGGGCCCCGGCCTGTCGCGTGACGCGGCGCTGGCGCGCATGCATGTCCGGCGCGCCGATGGCAGCCTGGCATCCGGTGCCGCCGCCTTCGCAGAAATCTGGCAGCAACTCCCGAAGCTCGCCTGGGCTGGGCGGCTCGCCGCATCGCCCATCGTGCTTCCCGTCCTTGAGATCGGCTATCGCGCCTTCCTGCGCGTCCGGCGCCTATGGCGGGCGTAATCGGCGCAAAGTGTCGGAGACGATGCGATCGTGACCCGCCAGCGCGGCTGCCTCAACGGTTGCCACGTGCCAGCGCCTCGCGCGCGATCACCCAGAGAATCTTCGTCCCCGCGCGCGCGGAGCCCATCACGGTGCCGCTGATCTTGGAGACACCGATGCGCCGGCGGTAACGCACGGGCACCTCCGCGACGGGCAGGCCGAGACGGAGTGCGCGCACCTGCATCTCCACCGTCCAGCCCCAGGTCATGTCCTGCATGGCCAGGCGCTGCAGCGCCTCGCGCCGGATCGCGCGGAAGGGGCCGAGATCGGTGAAGCTCCCGCCCCATACGCCGCGCATCAGCCCGCAGGCGAGCGCATTGCCGAAGCGCTGCTGGGGCGTCAGGGCGCCAGGCGCGGCCTGCGCCACGCGCGAGCCCACGACCATGGCCGCCTCGCCGGCGAGAATGGGCGCGAGCAGCGCGGGGATGTCCGCGGGGTCGTCCGCCGCATCTGCATCCATGAACAACACCGTGTCCACCTCGGGCGAGAGGGCCGCGATCCCGGCGAGGCAGGCGGCGCCGTACCCACGCCGCGGTTCCGCCACCACGCGCGCACCGAGCGCCGACGCAACGTCAGCGGTGCCGTCGCGGCTGCCATTGTCCACCACCACCACCTCGGCGAGCCAGGGCGGCAGGTGCGGCAGCACGGCCGCCAGGGCGAGCGCCTCGTCGCGCGCGGGGATCACGACGCCAACGCGCAGCCCACCATGCATGATGCTCACCGCCACCCCCGCGCGAGGGCCAGGGCG
>JBBSBO010000777.1:0-1911 GCA_038251215.1 Caldilineales bacterium | reverse complement strand
TGCGGCAGGCGCGGGGCGAGCAGCGCGGCGTCGCCCAGCGTCAGCGCGCCGGGGGCCTGGGCGAGCAGCTCGACCAGCGTCACGAGGTCGCGGCTGAACGAGGTGTCCACAAAGCCGACCAGCGGCACACGGCAGCGCTCCGAGCATTGTAGTAGGTTCGCCACCGCCTCCAGATAGACGGCGGCGCGCCGGGGTCGCATCTGTCCGACGAAGCTGATTACAAACGAGCCGTCGAAGAAACAGAAGGGGCGGCGCTCCTGCGGCAGGTGCGCGTGCTCCTCCATCAAGCGGCAAAGCTGCTCGCACTCGCGCACGAAGCGCACCTGGTTCACGCGCCAGTTGGGGAAGCCGTCACCGTCGCCGCCCATGCCGCCCGGGTCGTCGTCGCCCATGCCCAGCTCATCCGGGCCAAGCGCCTCGAAGGCGACATCCTTGACGTAGCGCCCGCCCGCGGCGTGGTAGTTGACATACCAGCCCACTTGCACCGCGCCCACGGGCACGGAAAAATCTTTGGTGGGCGTAATCTGGCTGCCGTCGACCGCGATCACGGGGCGGTCCGCCAGCGTCTGCAAGGCCCAGGCGCGGGCTTCTTGGTGGGTGCGCCAGGCGTGTGCAAAGGGCAGGCGCAGGTTGTGCGCCCGGTCCAACTCGTCGGTGGGCCGTGCGCCGGGCGTCTCGGCCCCGCTTTGTTCGATGCGCTGCTCGATGGTTTGGCAATCGGCCTGCATAAAATCGGCCAGCAGTTTTTGGATCAACTCGTGCTGGCGGGCCTGGTCGGCGGTATAGCCGGCAAACTGATTGCGCTTATTTTCGAGGGCGAGGATTACTTTTTGACGGTCTAACACGTCATCTCCAGTAGGGAAAGTCGCGTGTTTGCCAATTCGGCGAATTTGAGCCGGTGGCAGAACGGTGAAGAAGGTGCGATCATCGCTGGTTGCCCTAATTATACGCCATACGCGGCGAAATTCACACCGGCCGCGGCGTACGGGCAGGCTCCAATAGCCTGACGCATCGATCGGCAGGGGATCGGGGTGGGATGACGAGCATTGAATGAACAGGACGGGACTGCACAGAGCGGGAGCAGGTTGCGGAGGGGCTTGCGCGCATGATACACTGGCGGCAGCCCCTCCATTGCCTAGTCCAATGCCTTGTCCAAGGACTAGGTTGTCTCCGGCTCGGGGCAGCCTATCCGGTTCCGTCATGCTGACACAGTTGACATTCACCATAGGGTCACCGGCGCTTCCGTCATGGCGAGCGATGCCGGCGATACAGGGACACTGGATGGAATATTCACATTTGCGGCTGACACAGTTGCGGCTTAAGCGGCATCAAGCAGGCACGGCAAAGGCGGGCCTCGCGCCGCTTTTGCGCGCCCTGGCTATGCACTCACTGGCGGTACGCGTCTTGGCGGCATCGCTGCTGGCGCTGGGCCTGGGCTTGGTGTTCACGGCTACAGCCTCGGCCCAGATCTTCATCGACGGCAACATGACCGAGACGGACTGGGAGTTGATGGGCAACAACCTAGGCGGGCCGTCGCCCGGCTTCGGCGCAGGGCACGAGGTCAACGCGCTCTATGCCAAAATCGACAGCCAATATTTCTACCTGGGCGTCGCCGGCAACGTACAGACCGACAACCGCATCCTGATCTTTATCGACTCGCGCCAGGGCGGCTACAGCAACGGCAACTTCGGGCGCAACGCCGCCCCTCCCGGCCTCGCCACCTTTAACATGCTCTCCACCTTCGACGTGGACTTCTTCCCCGACTACGCGCTGGTCATCGGCACAGACGTGGGCAATACGAATTATTTCTGGGACCTCTACACTCTATCCGGCACTGCCAGTCCCAGCAGCGGCGGCGGCCCCAACCTTTATTTGGGAGACCGTAATAACGCTAATTTAGGCGCTAACCCC
>JBBSBO010000776.1:0-1933 GCA_038251215.1 Caldilineales bacterium | reverse complement strand
TAGAAGCTATCTTCCTTCTGCCCGACGCAGAGACATCGACTCCCCCCAAAAGAACGCCGCCGCCTAGTCTACGCGGCACGGTGTCCGCCTCCGGCAGTTCATTTGCCCCGATGATGTCCGACGAAGACTGGGATGCAGCTCTGGACCGCACCGCGCGCCAGATCGCAGGCATTGCGGAGGCGTTTGAGTGAACAGCCAAGACGGCTTGATTCTGGATACACATTGTCATTGGTTAGTCTAGACAGAAAGTTCGCCGGCTATTCCAACTTGTTGGAATTATTGATTGCCCGCTAGGATTTACGCAGGCGGCCAGGTTTTAACGCTCTTCCTCCACAGCGCAAATCTACCGCTGCGACAAATGACGTAGCCCTTTACACCCCCGCCGCGTCGATTGCCCCATGAAAATGCACAAATTGTTCGCTATGATGGTGAACACAGAAACGACCCGTCCACGACCCGCCGGCGTGGGGGAAATGTTGCATCCTGTCTAGACCGGCGTCGTGCTTCCGCTTTGCCTTTCCGGTTTGCGCTCATGCTCGGATTAAAGTGGGGAAACTGACCGCTGCTTATGTATAGAATGCCTGTTTCCTCCTCGCCTTCTTCAACTTCCCCGCCTTCCGCTCTCACCACAGAGGGAGTAGCGTCGCTGGCTGCACAACGCAAGTCGGAATACTATCACCTGCTCTACTCCGAAATCGAGGAGCGCAAGCGCGCCGAGCTTCGCACCTGCCAGCGTAACGACCTGCTCAACGCCCTTAGCCAGGCGCACCTGCGCTACGTGGTGCAGCAGGAACTGCCCGCCGTCTTGGCGGATCTGCTGCACGCCCTGCTGCAGTTGACCGGCAGCGAACTGGGCCTAATCGGCGAAATCCGTGCGCAGGCCGCGTCGGAGCAAGCTTTGCACATCCTGGCAAGCTCGGCCCCGGACATGCCGGACGGAGCCGCCTATCGCCGTCTGACGCAGCGGGCGTGCGCAGCCGGGCTGCAACAAGAGGCCTATCATATCGCGGACCCTGCGGGCCTGGACGTCTTCGTCGGCCTGCCCTTCCGCGTCGAGGGCGATGTGTCCGGCGTGTTGGCGCTGGCGAACCGTCCGAGCGGCTACGACGAGGAAATGCTCGAGCTGATGCAGCCGGTCGTGTCGACCTGCGCGCAACTGCTCGTCGCCGAGCGCAATGAGCAGCGCCGCCAGCAAGCCGAGCAGGAACTGGCGCAAGAGCGCGCCTCGCTCGCCCAGCGCGTTTCAGATCGCACGGCCCAGCTCAGCGCCGCCAATGCCGAACTGGCCTACGCCCTGCGCATCAAAGACGAGTTCATGGCGACGATGAATCATGAGCTGCGCACCCCGCTCAACACGATATTGATCCTCACCGACGTCTTGCGCCAGGAGATCTACGGCCCGCTCAACGACAAGCAGCGCGAGAACTTACACGACATTGAGGACAGCGGTCGCCACCTGCTCGTCCTCATCACCGACATCCTGGACATTGTCAAGATCAACGCCGGCAAACTGGACCTGGATATCTCGACCCTCTCGATGCAGGAGCTGTGCGAAAGCAGCATGCGCCTGACCGAGGCCCTGGCCGCCAAAAAGCAAATCCAAGTCTCCCTGCACATCGACTCCGCCGTGCAGGAGATCGACGCGGACGACCGGCGCCTCAAACAAATCATGGTGAACCTGCTCAGCAACGCCGTCAAGTTCACGCCCGACGGCGGGCAGATCTGGCTCGTAGCCGAGACCACGGGCGAGAACCCGGGTGCGCCCGATCAGTTGCGCATCCGCGTGCGCGACACCGGCGTGGGCATCAGCCCGGAGCTGCGCGGCCGGGTCTTCGACATGTTCATGCAAGGCGACCGGTCGCTCGAGCGCAGCCGCGACGGCCTGGGCGTCGGCCTCACGCTCGTGCACAAGCTGGTCGGCCTGCACCGGGGC
>JBBSBO010000775.1:0-1934 GCA_038251215.1 Caldilineales bacterium | reverse complement strand
TCGATCAGTTGCGCGTCCATGCGCCAATCCTCCACGCGGTTGGCGACGTGTTGCAGTTGGCGATGCGCCACGGCGTGGGTCGTGCTCACGCAGACGACCTCCAGCACGGCACGCGACAGTTGGTCCTGCGCGTCCGCCTCGCACACGGAGACGTTGAACTCACGGCGCAGGCGCACGATCAGCGGCTTGAGGATGCCCCGCTTGCCCTTGAGGCTGTCGTTGAGTGGCAGATACAGTTCGAGGGTGAGCAATCCAACAGCCATAGCTCTCTTGGCAAGTCCCTCAGTTTAGCGACGGCCCGCCCACTCCGGGTTGGCGAAGACCTCGCGGATCAGCTCGGCGGCGCGGCGCACTTCGCCCGACGTCGGTTGGCAGGCGACGAAGCTCAGATTGAGCGTTTGCGCAAAGCCGCTCTGCAACGCGTGCGCCACATTGGCAAACTGCACGGACGGCGCGTCTTCATCCACGCCCAGCGCCTGCGCCAGCGTGATGGCGCGCGCGGTCAACTCGGCGCGCAGAGCGGCGCGTTCGTCCTCCGCCAGGGCCAGCACGTCGACCAAGCGACCTAGATCGCCCGTTAGCGGCAGGCTGCCGTGTTGCAGCACGTAGCCGGCGCGCCGGCTTTGCGCGCTGCCCAGCAGTTTGCGGCCCGCAGCGGTGATCTCGTAGGCGCTGGGGACTTCAAAGCAAGCAGCCGACACGTCGGAGCCGGCACGCACGCTGCCCGCGGCTTTGTCGGCCTCCAGCCCCAGCCCGCGCAGCCCCGTCAGCAGCGCGTTGCTCAACCGCAGATAGGCGTCCATGATGCTGCCCTCGACGCGCGGCTCGGTTGCGGGCGCGGCCACGGCATAGGTCAGCTCGTCGGTGTGGAGGATGGCGCGTCCGCCGGTGGGGCGGCGCACAATGTCATAGCCGCGGGCCGCGGCGGCGGCGAGGTCGATCTCCTCCAGCGTCTGATGGCGGCCCAGGCTGACAGCGGGAGGCTGCCAGCGGTAGAAGCGCAGCGTGGGCGGGACATCGCCCGCGGCGCACGCCTCGGCGATGGCCTGGTCTAGCGCCATGTTGGCCGCGCCGGAGCGCGGCTGCTCGTCGATGATCAGCCGCCAGTCGGCGGGCGCGTAGGATAAGTTCATAGTGTGAGTCCACAATCTATGCTTGACTGAGATGTCGCGCCGGAGGGAATCCGCGTTCAGTCGTGAATGAAGGGCAGGGCCGCTACCTGGGCCGTTACGTCTCCAATGGCAAGGATGCCGCCGGCTTGGTTATGCGGTCGCTTGACGACGGCCAGCGCGACCGGCTGCTGTAGGGCGGGGCTGTAGGCCGCGCTGGTGACCTTGCCCACAGCGTGCCCGTCCGCCAGGACGTCGTCACCCGCGGCGACTTCACCAGCGCAGAGCAGGCCGACCAGCGTTTTGGTCACCTTGTCGTAGGTCACCTGGCGCGCGATGATCTCCTGGCCGGTATAGCAGCCCTTGTTGGGCGAGCAGGCCCAGGCCAGCCCTGCCTCCAGCGGATTATAGTCCTCCATCAGTTCATGGCCGGGCGCGGGGCGGCCCAGCTCCACGCGGCGGGCGGTGTAGACGGCGTCGTCCGATAGGAAGTGAGCGCCTGCTTGGCGTAACTGCTCCCATAGATCGGCGGCTTGCTCGGCGGGCGCGGCGATCTCAAAGCCGGGCACGTCGTAGTCGGGCTGCTGCACGAGGAGCGCGCCGGCGTGTTCCTGCCACGCCATCCCGCCAGGCGCCTCTGCGTCCCAGCCCAGGCGCGTGAGCAGCTCAGTCGCGGCGGGACCCATCAGGCGGGCGCGCGCGTAGGGCATCTCCTGCACCTTGACCTTGTCCATGAAGAAGATCTGGCCGCGCAGGTGCTTTGCCGGCGTGGCGGCGTGGCCGCGCGCGGGCAGGAGCCAAAGCTCCTCCTCGCGACACACGACG
>JBBSBO010000774.1:0-1934 GCA_038251215.1 Caldilineales bacterium | reverse complement strand
ATCGGCGCTGCGCTTGCTGCGCACAAACCCGCCGCATGTGGTGTTGGTGGAGGTGGACGCGCGGCCGGAGAGTCGTCTGCGCTTCTGCCAGGCGCTGCGGCGGCGCACGCCGGCGCCGGCGATCTTCGCCGTGGGCGCCGAGTCGCCGCAGGGTTCATTTACCTTTGACGGCTTTCTGCCCTTGCCGTTGACGTGGGCGCGTGTGGCAGCCGCCATCCGGCGCGTACACGGCGAATTGGGCGACCATGTGTTGCAGCGCGGTCCATTCCGGCTGAACATGGCGACGCGCACGCTGGTGACCCCGCGCGGCTCGCGCCACATGACGCCCAAGCAATGCGCTCTGCTGGAGATGTTGATGACGCACGCCAACCAGGTGGTGTGCCGCGGCGATATTATGGCCGCGATCTGGGAGACATCTTACCTGGAGGACACACGCACGCTGGATGTACACATGCGTTGGCTGCGCGAGAGCATCGAGCCGGATCCGTCCAGCCCGCTCTATCTGCTGACGGTGCGCGGCCAGGGCTATACGTTCCAGACGCCGGACGCACTGCCCGCGCTGCTACTCCCGGGGCCGGTGTCGCCCCCGCCCTGACAGGATATTCCAAGCTCGTTGATTACGCGAGAACGCCCGCCGGTGAGCCGCGGCTAGCCGACCTTGCGCCGCGCTTCGACCACATTGGGCAGGCGGTCGATCTTGGTGAGGATGCGCGTCAGTTGGGCCGCGCTTTGGATTTCGAGCGTGGCGTTGATCAGCGCCAGGTTGTCCTTTTGGCCGGTCAGCGCTTCGACGCTGATCATGTTGATGCGTTCGTCCGCCACCAGCGAGGCGACATCGCGCATGAGGCCGGCGCGGTCATAGGCGCTGACCTGGATCTTGACGGGGTAGCTGGCCTCCGGGCGATCCGCCCACTTGACGTCGACCAGGCGATTCTCTTGGCCGTTGCGCACAATGTGGGTGACGTTGGGGCACTTGGTACGGTGGATGGTGACGCCGCGGCCGCGCGTGACATAGCCGACAATCGAGTCGCCCGGCACCGGGTTGCAGCAGCGCCCCAAGTGCGTGAGCAGCCCTTCCACGCCCTGCACGCTGAAGCCTTCCTCACCCGCGCGCCGCCGGGCTTCGTCGGGCGCGCCGCCGGCGAGGTCTTCCCAAGTTGCCACGCGCTCTTGCTCCTTGCGCTCGCGTTCGAGCACGCGCTGCGCAATGTGCTGCGAGTTGATGTCGCCGTAGCCAATGGCGGCGAGGAAGTCGTCCACCTTTTCGATGCCGAATAGTTTCGCCAGCCCTTCGTAGCTGTCGGAAATGGAGAGCCGCTTCACCTCTTTTTCCAGCATTTGGCGGCCGCGCTGGATGTTTTCTTCGCGCCCCTGTTTGCGCAGCCAACCGCGGATTTTGCTGCGGGCGCGCTGTGTGGCGACGTATTCCAGGTTGGGGTTAAGCCAGTCGCGGCTAGGGCCGCCTTGCTTGGCGGTGATGATGGTGACCTGGTCGCTCGTCTGGAGTTTGTAGTCGAGCGGGACCAGCCTGCCCTTGATATTGGCCCCGCGACAGCGATGGCCCAGCTCGGTGTGGATGGCATAAACAAAGTCGATGGGGGTGGAACCGGCGGGCAGGTCCATGACGTCGCCCTGCGGCGTAAAGACATAGACGCGGTCGTGGAAGACATCCGACTTCATGCTGTCGACGAACTCGTCGGGGTCGGAGACGTCTTGGCGCCACTCCATCAGTTGGCGCAGCCAGGCGATCTTGCCCTGGAAGCGCTGGTCGTGCTGCGTGTCTTCTTTGTATTGCCAATGGGCGGCGATGCCGCGCTCGGCTACCTCGTGCATTTCGCGCGTGCGAATTTGGATTTCCATGGGGCGCCCGCTGCGGCGGCTAAGGACCGCGGTGTGCAGGCTGCGGTACATGTTGTCTTTGGGGTTGGCGATGT
>JBBSBO010000773.1:0-1936 GCA_038251215.1 Caldilineales bacterium | reverse complement strand
TGCTGAGGGCCAAGTAGAGCTGCACCTGCGTCGGGTCCAAATGGAAGGCCTGCTGATAGGCCTCCGTCGCCTCGGCGGGGCGGTTCATCTTGTTGTAGACATCACCCAACTGCCCATAGGCCAGGGCGCTGTCGGGTTGCAAGGTCAAAACCTCTTGGATCAGGCTCTCGGCTTCGTCCAGCCGGCCCGCCGCGGTCAACGTTTGCGCCAACAACAGCCGTGTCCCTGCCGATTCCTGCCCAGTGACGTCCTGCAACATCAGCGCCCGCCTGTAGAGGCTGATCGCCTCGTCATAGCGGCCCTGCGCCGTCTGCATCCCCGCCGACATGGTGAGCACTTCCACCGAAAGCGGTCGCTGAATGCGCATGACGCGCAGCAGCGCCTCGGCCTCGCCAAAGCGGTTCTGCTCCTGGTAGGCGCTCACCAGCATCAACTGGTTGGCCTCGCTCGCCTGTAGGTCTACGGCTTGCTCATAAAAGCGGATGGCGACATCCGTGCGCCCGCGCTGGCGCCACAGGTCAGCCTGCGCCACAGCCTGGGCGGCGGCGTCCGGCAGATTGCGGTTCGCCACGGCCGCAGCATACTGCTCGTCGGCGCACTCCTCGCGGCCCACGCTCAGGCAGACGTCGCCCAGCGCCATATGGAAACGCGCGATCTGCGGCGCGATCTCCTGTGCGCTGCTGAACTCGGCGATGCTGCGGTCCACCTGGCCCAGCTCGTGATAGATTTGGCCGAGCCGGTAATGCACCACGGGCAAGTTAGCGCGGGCGAAGACATCCTCATAATAGCCGATGGCCTCGCTGAACTGGCCGCGCGCGTGCGCGATCTCCGCCAGCCCGGCGAGGGCCAGCAGGTCGTCCGGCGACTCTTGCAGCGCCTGGCGATAATAGGCTGCGGCGGCGTCCCACTGGCGTTCAGCCAGGGCGGTATTGCCCTGCACGGTAGGCGTCCGCTGCGGCAACTGGCGCACGGCATACAGCGAATACGACTGGTCGTCCACCAGCCACTCGAACCACTCCGGCGCCAGCCGCAACTGGATATCCAGATTGCCGGCGCTCGGGGTAATCACATAGCCGACATCGTACTTCTGCAACACCGCAATCGCGTCTTCGGTCAGGTAGCGCGAGCGGAAGAAGGCATCCTGGTCGATCAGGCGTTGCAACGCTTCGTCCTGTTGATCCGCCGGGAAGATCTCGCTCGTAGTCGGGATGCGGTGGGCGATGATATTGGCGTGGGCGGCATAGGCCGGGATCGACACGCTGAGGTCCTGATCGGCCAATACCGTCGCCGCGCCGTTGAGCGTGGTCAACCGGTCCAGCTCAGCCAGAAGCCGCTGCGGCGTCGGATAGTAATAGGGATAGCCGGCGCGCTCTTGCAGCGCGGCGAGGTTCTGCACAATCCCCGGCGACAGCAGCAGCGCGGCCATGATGACCGTCGCCAGCAGCGCGTAGGGCGTGGCGCGCCCCTCCCAGCGGTCGCGCGCCGGGGGCGTGGACGTGAACAGCCCGGCCAACGCGCGCATCGCCACGGGCAGCACGCGGTCCACCGCCATGGCGATAATGAGAGCGTAGGGCAGCATCCACACAAAGCGCCATAAGATCCAGGGCATCACCAGGTCGCCGATCAGCGGCGTGAGCAACGGGTTGAACATCACAAACAGGATGGCAAGGCTCGTACTCACCACAAACTGCGCGCCGATATTCTTGCGGATGCCCTTGAGCAGCAGCGGCAAGAGCAGCAGCGCCAGGATGTAGGCCGGCTCCAGGATGATATTGGGATCCGACAGATAGCGGTCCAGCGAGAACAGGATCAGGCGGCGGCGGTTCATGTTGACGCCGAAACGCCAGATCAGGAAGGGGTCCGCGTCGGTGTAGGTCTCGCTCGCCGCCACCTGCGACAGGTCGGGCAGCGGGCCGTAAACGCTGAGCGTGGGCAC
>JBBSBO010000772.1:0-1939 GCA_038251215.1 Caldilineales bacterium | reverse complement strand
GTCGTCACCTTGACGCCACTGGACGGCTCCACCGCGCCGCTGACGGCGCAAGCCACGCTGCAATCCTCACTAGGCAACATCTATTACGAGACAGACGCCATCCTACCCAGCGCAGGCGACTGGCGCGTCTCGCTGGCGGTGCAAGGCCGCGAGGGCAGCGGGCAGGGGGAATTCACCATGAGCGCCGCCGCGCCGCGTCAAGCGAACTGGACGTTGATCGCAATCGGCGGCATACTTCTTTTAGGAATTCTGGCGCTCATCATCTGGCGCGCGGCGACGCCTAATCGCCGGCCTGAGCCGCCCCGGCGCGTGCGTCGCACGGCCGGCGGCGCTTTGCCCGCACCGAACGGAAGAGAATGAAGGCTACACATGGTAGCGCTGACCAAGCTGTTTAATCGTCGTTGGTGGTGGGCTACGTTGCTGGTCATCGCAGGCGTGGCGCTTCTGATCCGGCTCGGCTTTTGGCAACTGGATCGCCTCGACCAAAAGCGCGCCTACAACGCCAAAGTCGCCGAGCGCTGGCAGGCGCAGCCCTTTGACCTCAACGCCGAGGGCTTGCCCGCCAATCTCGCCGACCTGGAGTTCCGCCGCGTCGAGGTCAACGGCACGTTCGACTACAGCCATCAGATCATCCTGAAGGAACGGCCGCGCGGCGACGTGCCCGGCGTGATCCTGGTGACGCCGCTTATGCTGGACGACGGCCGCGCCATCCTCGTGGCGCGTGGCTGGGTCCCCTACAACCAGTCCGCGCCGGAGTTTTGGCCGCAGTTCGAGGAGCCTCCCGGCGCGCCTGTGATCGGGCTGCTGCAAGAATCGCAGCTGCTGCCCAATGGCAAGGCGCCTACGCCCCCGGATCAACCGCAAAGCGAATGGTTCTCGCTGAACGTCGACGCGGTGCAGCCGCAAATGCCCTACGAACTGCTGCCGGTCTTCATCCTGCAATTGCCGGAAGAAGGCCGGGCCTACGACCAACTTCCCTACCGCGAGGAGCCGCTGCGCCTGGACGAAGGCAACCACTTCAGCTATGCCATTCAGTGGTTCATGTTCTCCATCATCCTGGGCGTCGGCTACGTATTCTTGATCCGGCAACAGGAAATGCGCTCACAGCGCTTGGCCGCATCGCCGCCGCCGACCGATCCGGAATCGAATCCATACGACGCCGATGACTTTTCCGGCAATCCGACGGGCAATCTCGCTGACAATGTAGCCGCCAACTCAGACGCCAGGGTCGAACCCGGTGTACAACTTGGCGAGAAATCTCCCCATCCTGGGGGACGCCCATAATCGCCATCGGCCCGACACGGCCCCAGCCCCTTAGCAGAGGAGCAACCGGCAGCAATGCAGCTTCAATCCGACGCGGCCAAAACCGCGCGTGACGCCAACCCAAGCGAAGCGCCGCTCACCAAAGAGCAGGCCCTGGTGCGCCTGGCGATCAGCGACTACGTAACGCTGACCAAGCCGCGCATCATTTCCTTGCTGCTCGTGGTGACGCTGGTCCCCATGTTCCTGGTCGGCCCGCAAGCCCCCAGCGCCGCCTTGATCCTGTGGACGTTGCTGGGCGGCTTTTTGGCGGCGGGCGGCGCCAACACGATCAACCAGTACGTCGACCGCGACATCGACCATGTGATGCTGCGCACGCGCCTGCGCCCCCTGCCCGCGGGCCGCATGACGCCGAACCAGGTGCTGATCTTCGGCGTCGCCATCAGCGCGGCGAGCTTCGTCCAGCTGTGGTGGACAGTCAACCTGCTCTCCGCCGTGCTGGCTATGGTCGGCATATTGTTTTACGTCTTTATCTACACGAAATTGCTCAAGCGCAGCAGCACGCAGAACATCGTCATCGGCGGTGCGGCCGGCGCAGTGCCCCCGCTGGTGGGCTGGGCCGCGGTTGCCGGCAGCCTTTCGCTGCTGCCGATCTTCCTCTTTATGATCGTTTTCTTCT
>JBBSBO010000771.1:0-1948 GCA_038251215.1 Caldilineales bacterium | reverse complement strand
GCGATTCGGTGGGGGGGCTGTGAGCCCGCTAACCTTTGCTTCGTGCTTTCCGTGGTTGGCGTCGGCCGACGCCTGGACGTTTTCGCGCCCCCCGCGCGCGCGGGTGCGCTCGACGAGTTCCTGGGTGACAGGCACGCCGACATCGCCCAGGATGAGCGCCTCTTCCAGCTCGTCCCACAGCTCGTCGGTGATTTCGTTGGCCTGAAAGATCGTGCCGATCTTGCCCAGGAAGCCGGAGCGGGTCTTGGCGAGGCTGTTTTCCAGGCGCACGTCATCTTCTGTGGCCTTGGGCGGTCTGCCGAAGATATTGCGCAGCAAGTTCCAATCTCCTTCCCCGTGTCGACAGGGGAGACATGCGGGCGGGCAGGCGTAAGGGCGCTGCTCGCAAAAGCTAGACGCCGCCCTGTGCCGCGCCTAGCGCATGATTATACCACGGCGGGCGAGGGGCGCCCAAGCCTGGCACGCGTATACGGCCATTCTAGCCCTGGAACCGGCGTGGCGGACATGCCGCCCGCGACAAGGCATGGCGCCCTGCGCGGCGGTGACATGCTTTGACAAGGGCGGCGCTTTGCGGGAAACTGAGGCATGGTTTTCGTGTCCACTGGAAAGGCGACCACTTGATTACCTTTTGTCCCACAAGTAAGTTCAGCGCCCCTGCAGAACTCAGCCCGCTGCGCTGTCCGGTGACTTCCGAGCCGCTGGAGTATGGCGAGTTGCCGCGCTTCGACCCGGAGTTGATCGACCCCTTTGAGATCGGACTGTGGCGCTACGCGGCGATGTTGCCCGTGGTTGCGCCCGATCGGCCGCGGATTACGCTCGGCGAAGGGTGGACGCCCTTGCTGGCAGACACGTGGTCGGGCCAGGATGTGTATTGGAAGTTCGACGCGCTGATGCCGACGGGCAGCTACAAGGACCGCGGCGTGAGCGTGATGGTCAATTGGCTGGCGGGGCTGGGCGCGCTGACGGTGGTCGACGACTCCAGCGGCAATGCCGGGGCCAGCCTAGCCTGCTATGCGGCGCGCGCAGGGCTACAGGCGACCATCTATGTGCCTGACAGCGCGCCGGCTCCGAAGAAGGCGCAGGTCATTATCTATGGGGCGGAGTTGGTCGAAGTCCCCGGCCCGCGCGACGCGGCGACCAAGGCTGCAGCGGCGGCCAGCCACACGGTCAAGTCGATCAAGTATGCCTCGCACGCGTGGCATCCCGCCTTTTTGCTGGGGCAGATGACGACGGCCTGGGAGATTTGGGAGCAACTAGGGCGGCGCGTGCCGGACTGGTTCGTGGCGCCGGTGGGGCACGGCGGGTCGCTGCTTGGCACGTGGCGCGGCTTCCAGCATTTGCTGGAGTCTGGGGTGACGGATCGCTTGCCCAAGCTGGTGGCGGTGCAGGCCGAGCCGTATACGCCCGTCTATGATGCCTTCCACCGCGGCCAGAACCAGATTACGGCGACGCCGCGCATGGCGCACATCAGCGCCGACGGCATCGCCATTGCCGCGCCCGTGCGCGCGCATGCGCTGCTCGAAGCGCTCTACCGCTCGCATGGCACGGTGGTGGCGGTAAGCGAGAACGAAGTCAACGACAATCACCAGAAGTTGGCGGCCCAGGGCTTGTTTGTGGAGCCGACCAGCGCCACCGTCGCCGCGGCGCTCAACAAGATGCACAGGATGATCAAGCCGGGCGAGACAGTCGTCGCAGTGCTGACAGGGCATGGGTTGAAGAATCCGCCGCTCGTGGATTAGGGCGCGCCGGTGAAGGCCAGGAGCACAGGAAAGACGGTCACAGGGATGGATGGTTTGCCGCTCGCGCAGTTCGAGGCGAGGAGTCAATTGAAGTTTCGCGACAAAGCGTTGCTGCGCACGGCGTTTGTGCATAGCAGCTATGGCAATGAGGCGCCGGACGACGAGGGCGAGATCGTCGACAACGAGCGGCTGGAGTTCCTGGGCGATTC
>JBBSBO010000770.1:0-1949 GCA_038251215.1 Caldilineales bacterium | reverse complement strand
TCCTTGACTTCCCTGGGCAACCCGATCCGCATCGTGAGGTTCTCCGTTGAAAGTATCTTTTCCCGGCACGAGCCGGCTCCAAACTGGAGCAATAACAGGATAACAATCAAACCGCAAAGGTGCAAAGGACGCGAAGAAAAACAACGCCAAGAAACCGCGGCGTCTGGTTTTTCTTGTTCTTGCTGTTCTTTGCGTCCTTTGCGGTTTGCTTTGCGGTTTTCCGTACAGACGGTGCGCGCGGCAAGCGATTATCCTGCGAGGCGAGAGGAGATTTTGTCATGAAAAGTAAACTTATGAGAACACTCGCCCCGGCGCTGCTGGCGCTTGCCGTCCTATTGGCGCTGACGCCTGCGCAGGCGTCAGCGCAATCGTCTGCCCAACCTTCCGCCCAATCCGACGCGGTCTGCGCACAGCCGATTGTGGTGCAGGCGGGCGATACGCTGTCGATCTTGGCGACGCGCTATCTGGGCAGCCCCCAGGCCTATAACCGCATTGTGGCGGCAACCGCCGCAGCCGCGGCGACGGATGCGAGCTATACCGCCATCGCCAATCCCAACATAATCGCCGTGGGCTGGAAGCTGTGTGCGCCCGCTGCGCCCGCTGCGGGCGAGACTTCGACAGGCGCGACATCGACAGACGCGGCCGCGCAAACGCCCGTTAATGCCGATAGCGCTGAGGAGGACCTTCCCCTGTGGCACGCGCGCCTACAGGAGGGCGCGCCGCACCCGCTGACCATCGAGTATTTGCGCAGCCTGGAGTATCCCGGCAGCCCCATCACCATCGAGCAGACGCTGGAACCCGGCTCCAACTACAACCGCTACCTGGTATCGTATCTGTCGGAGGGGCTGAAAATCAACGCCCTGATGACCGTGCCGCAGGATGAGCGGCCGGCGACGGGGTGGCCCGCCATCGTTTTTAACCACGGCTACATCCCGCCGGAGATCTATCGCCCGACCGAGCGCTACATCGCCTATGTCGACGGCTTTGCGCGCAACGGCTATCTCGTCTTCCGCCCCGACTACCGCGGCCATGCCGCCTCCGAGGGCGAGGCGGTCGGCGCCTATGGTGCGCCGGACTACACGATCGATGTACTCAACGCGCTGGCGTCCGTGCGCCAATATGACGCGGTCGACCCGGACCGGCTGGGCATGTGGGGCCATTCGCTGGGCGGCTACATCACGCTGCGCGCCATGGTCGTCGCCGAGGACATCAAGGCGGGCGTGATCTGGGCGGGCGTCGTCGCCTCGTATCCCGACCTCATGGAGCGCTGGCGCAGCCGTACGCCGTCCAGCGTGCCGCAGCGGGCGCGGCGTTGGCGCGACGACCTGATCGCCGAGTTCGGCGGGCCGGACGAGAACCCGGAGTTCTGGGCGTCGATCTCGGCCAATTCCTATCTCGCCGACTTGTCCGGCCCGCTCCAATTGCATCACGGTACGGCGGACGAAGACGTGCCGCTGGTCTTCTCCGAACTGCTCGAGCAGGAGGTGCAAGACGTGGGCGGCAGCGTGGAGATGTACACCTATCCCGGCGACAACCACAACCTCTCCGGCAATTTGGCGACAGCCATGCAGCGTTCGATCGACTTCTTCGACGCGCACGTCAAGGCGCAGTAGGCCGCCCTGTGCTATAGTTTGACCATTGACTGTTCGCATGGACGCGTTCAAAGAGACGCGTTCTCACTGGCAACTTCGCACTGACGACCGAGGAGAGCAGATCTATGCAAGGGCGCAATGCCGGGCAAGCGCAAACTCTGGTGCAGGAAAAGGTGGCGCAGGCCATCGCCATTTTGCAGGAAAAAGAGATCGACCTGTGGATGACCTTCGCCCGCGAGACCTCCGCGGTGGAGGACCCCGTGCTGCCTTTCATCTATGGGCACGGCGTGACGTGGCAGACGGGCTTCATGCTTACGCGCACGGGCAAGCGCATCCTCATCATCGGCGCCTTCGACG
>JBBSBO010000769.1:0-1949 GCA_038251215.1 Caldilineales bacterium | reverse complement strand
GGTGTCCGGCTGTGTTTCTTCCAGCTGTATGTCTTCCGGCGGGTTATCTTACCCGATCCGGCGCGCAAGAGCCTGATCGCGGGCTGGCTGGCTGACGTTATCCGTCCCTTCCCGTCTAGGATATACTGGAGATGTGGCATCGATCAAATGGCGCGGGCTTAGCCGCGCGTAGGGCAAGATGCGTAGGGCAGATAAGTCGAGCCGGCAAAGGAGCCGGTTAAGGAGTAGGCAAAGGAGCAAGACAATGAACCTGCCGCAATACGTCACTAAAGAAGAAGTGCAGCGCGTGTGCCGCGAACTGGGCCTGCGCGACTGGTCCCAGTTGACCGAAACGGAAGTCCTGCCGGAAGAAGCGCGCATCCTGCAGGCGGAGGTGGGCGGCGAGGCGCTGCAGGTGTCGCTGGATGCGTTCCGCCAGGGGCTGGAGGTGGAGCTGGAGCACGGCATCGTTTTTCCTGATGCCGATGTGACCGGCAACCACCCGATCCTGACTGCCAAGATCGTGCTGGCGCATCTCAAGGAGATGCTGGACTACTACAGCCGCCTGGAAGTAGCCGAGCTGGAAGGCGACATGCTTAAGGCCAGTCGCGCGGGCGACGCGCCCAAGTTGGCGGACAAGTATCGCCAGTGGGTGACGGCCCGCGACGCCCTCAGCCGCAGCGAGGTGAACGAAGAGGCGGAAGGCTAGGCGCGGGCGGACGCCAATATAGACGCCAATTTAGTTAGATGCCAATGTAGCCGCATTCGCGGTTCTACGCGCGGCTGAATCGCGGCGCGGCGTATGGAGTGCGCTATACTATAGCGAGCTACATGACAGCGCGAGGCGGACAGCGCCCGCCTCGTATCTACGCGCATTACGCTCCCTCGCCGGGGCGCCATGATTGGAGAAACCAAAGAAACCCATGGAACTTGCACAGCGATTAGATCAGCTCGGCACAGAGACAGCCTTTGCCGTGTCGGCCGCGGCCGCGGCCTGGGCGGCGCAGGGACATCGCGTCTATCCCTTTCACCTGGGCGACATCAACATCCCCACGCCCGCCAACATCGTCGAGGCGACGCTCAAGGCGATCCGCGACGGCTACACGGGCTATTGCCCCGGCGCGGGCATCCCGGCGCTGCGCGAGGTGTTGGCGCAGGACGTGGGCGCCAAGCGCCAAGTGCGCTACAGCGCCGAGAATGTCTCGGTGCAGCCGGGCGGCAAGCCCGTGATCGGCAAATTCCTGGCCGCGGTGATGAACCCGGGCGACGAGGTGCTCTACCCCAACCCAGGCTACCCTATCTACGAAAGCCAGATTGAATTTTTTGGCGGCGTGGCTGTGCCCTATGGCTATGTGGAGGGCGAGGCGGGCTATGAGCTGGATATGGACCGCATCCGCCACGCCATCACCCCGCGCACGCGCGTGCTGCTGTACAACAACTACCACAACCCCACGGGCGCGCAATCTTCGCGCCAGGAGATGGAGGAGTTGGCTGAGCTGGCTCTGCGCCATAATCTGTGGGTGTTGAGCGATGACGCCTATTACGAAATGCGCTACAGCGGCGAGCCGCTCTCGATCGTCAACCTGCCCGGCATGCAGGAGCGGACCGTCATCCTCTACACCTGCTCTAAGCGCTTTGCCATGACGGGCTGGCGGCTGGGCGCGGCCATCGGCCCCCGGCCGGTAATCGACGCCATCAGCAAGCTGAACACCAACGCCGAATCTTGCACCACGCACTTCATGCAGCACGCCATGGTCGAGGCCATCCCCGGTGACACCTCCGGCCCGGACGCGATCTTGGCTGAGCTAAAGGCGCGGCGCGATGCCGCCGTCGCCGGCCTCAACGCCATCGACGGCATCTCGATTGACCCGCCGCAGAGCACGTTCTACCTGTTCCCCAACGTAACGGCGATCGTACAGCGCAAGGGGTTCAGCGACGTCAACCAGTTGATGGACGAGGCGCTGCGCCGC
>JBBSBO010000768.1:0-1950 GCA_038251215.1 Caldilineales bacterium | reverse complement strand
CGGCCGATGCACTGATCGCCAACCTCACGCCGTGGAACATCGCCGCGCTGCTGGGCGACACGGCTCCTGCCAAACTGCGGCGCCTGCCCTCGCGTACGGCGTCCGGCTGGGGCGCGTTCGTCGCCTACATCGGCATAGACGAGGCGATCTTGCCCGCGGAGACGCCGCTCCACCATCAGGTGGTGGTGGCGGAACCGCTGGGCGAAGGCAACTCCGTCTTTGTCTCGCTCAGCCCGCCCTGGGACGCAAGCCGCGCGCCGGCAGGACACCGCGCCGTCACCATAAGCACACACACGGCCCTCGCCCCCTGGTGGCAACTCTTCGAGCAGGATCGGGAAGCGTACGAGCAGCGCAAGCAGCGCTATCTGGATAAACTACTCATAGCGGCCGAGCGAGCGTTGCCCAGCTTGCACCAAGCCGCCGACGTAGTAATGCCGGGCACGCCCGTTACCTTCGCGCGCTTCACCGGGCGGGAAAGCGGCTGGGTAGGCGGTTTCGCACAGACGAATCTGTTCCAAAGCTGGGCGCCACGGCTCGAAGCAGGCCTGTGGATGGCAGGCGACAGCATCTTTCCGGGTCAGTCCACGGCGGCCGTCGCGCTGGGCGGGCTGCGCGTGGCACAGAGCGTGCTACACAGCGCCCGCCGGAGTTCCTAGCAAAATGCCTACGTCCGTTTGGTGGGTGCGTCGCGACCTGCGCCTGCGCGACAATCCTGCGCTCGCCCATGCCATCGCGCACGGCCCCGGCGTCGTCCCGGTCTTTATCTTGGATGAGCGCTTGCTCGCTTCTCGCTCCGCCGGCGCACGGCGCAATGCCTTTCTATTGGGCGGAATGGCGCAGCTCGACCGCGACCTGCGCGCCCGCGGCAGCCGCCTGATCGTACGCCGAGGCCTGCCCGAGGTCGAACTCGCCCGCCTCTGCGCCGAGGTACAGGCCACTGCCATTGTCGCCCAGCAAGACTGCTCGCCTTTCGCGCAGCGCCGCGATCAAGCGGTGATGAGCGCCCTACTACCCCTTGTCCTGGTCGACGGCATCGCCGCGCTGCCCATCGGCAGCGTGCGCAAGGCGGACGGCAACCCCTATACCGTCTTCACGCCTTACAGCCACCGCCGGCAAGATCTTTGGCAGGAGCGCATCCCCGCCCCGCTTGCCGCGCCGCAGCGCATCGACACGCCCGCCGGCCTTGCCTCCTGCCCGCTGCCGGACCTTCTGCCTGATTCCTCCCTCAACGACTTTGTTCCCGGTGAACCCGAGGCGTGGCGCAGGCTGCGCCCCTTCACAAACGTGGACGGAGCGATCCATGCCTACGCCGAGCAGCGCAACCGGCCCGACCTCAACGGGACTTCGCAGCTTTCGCCCTACCTGCGTTTTGGCATGCTCTCGGCGCAAGAGGCGGTCCTGGCTGCGCTAGCGGCCCGCGACGCCGCCGCCAACGAGGGTCAGCCGGACGGCGCGACCACTTGGCTAAACGAACTGATCTGGCGTGACTTTTACATCGACGTCCTGCATGCGTTCCCGCATGTCATCGATGCCGCTTTCCGCTCACAATACGATGCCATTGCCTGGCACAATGACCCAGACCAGTTCGATGCGTGGACCGCGGGCCATACCGGCTATCCCTTTGTCGACGCCGCCATGCGCCAGCTCGCCGCCACAGGCTGGATGCACAACCGCGCGCGCATGGTTGTCGCTTCGTTTCTGGTGAAGGATCTGCTGATCGACTGGCGCTGGGGCGCTCGCTGGTTCATGCAACAGCTGATCGACGGCGACCCAGCCGCCAACAACGGCGGCTGGCAGTGGTCCGCCGGCACAGGCACGGACGCCGCGCCCTATTTCCGCATCTTCAACCCGGTGACACAGGGCGCTAAGTTCGACCCGCGCGGCGACTACCGACGCCGCTGGATCCCCGAGTTGCGCCGCGTGCCCGACGCCGCCATCCACACGCCCTGG
>JBBSBO010000767.1:0-1950 GCA_038251215.1 Caldilineales bacterium | reverse complement strand
TTTTTACCGCCGGCGCAGGTTGCTGATGCCGACGGGCTTGTCTTTGGTCACGCGGAAAAGGTCCAAGTCGTTGGCGACGGCTGTGTCGGGGAAGATGGCGCGCGCCTCGGCGAGGACTTCGTGGGCGGCGTAGCGGCGGCTGATGTGGTGGATAGCCAGCTGCTTGACGCCGGCGTTGCGCGCCAGGCGCGCGGCGGCGGTAGCGGTGATGTGACCGTGGCCGCGGGCGAGGTCTTTGTCCGCTTCCAGATAGGTCGCCTCAATGGCGAGCAGGTCGGCCCCGGCGGCGATGTCGTGCAGAGGGCCGGTGTGACTGACGTCGCCGACGAAGCAGAGGCTGGCGCCCTTCTGCGCGTCGCCCAGCACCTCGTCCGGGTCAATCGTGCGCCCGTCGGGCAGGGTGGCGGCGCGTCCCTGGGCGAGGTCGCGGCGCACCGGCCCGTTGGGGATGCCCAGCGCCTCGGCCTTGTCTGCCAGGAAGGGGCGGCGCTCCTTTTCGGCGAAGAGAAAGCCGAAGCAGCCCTCGCCGCGGTGCTGCACGGGGAAGGCGGTGACGGAAAACTGGTCGTCCTCGAAGAGGATGCCCGGCTCCAGCAGGTTGAGCGAGATGCCCACGCGCGGCATTTGCCCGGGTCCAAAAACCACATCCATCAGCGCTTGCACGCGCGCCAGGGCGGGGCCGCCGCCGTAGATGTGCAGCTCCTCCAGCGTCTCCCAGCGGCCCAGTGTGCTCGCCAGGCCGCCCAGGCCGAGGATATGGTCGAGATGCCCGTGCGTGAGCAGGATGCGGTCCAGCCGTCGAAAGCCGAGGCCGCTGCGCAAGATCTGGCGCTGTGAGCCTTCGCCGCAGTCGATCATAAAGCGGTATTCGTTGAAGAGCACGATGGCGGAGGAAAGCCCGCGCTGCACCGACGGGGCGGAGGCGGAGGTGCCGAGGAAGACGAGTTCAAACACGATGGGCTATTGCGCCTCTTGAGAGTGCCGGGCGGGATGCTCTTCGGGATACTTGTCGGAAGATTCTTCGTGGTAGTCGACGATCAGTTGGCAGACGTGGCGAAAGTTGCCCCGGTCTTGGTCCAGAATCTCCTGCAGGGCGTCGAGTACGGTGATGGCGCCGACGCCTTCATGCGCGCCGGTGAAGTGCAGTTCGCGCTCGGAGAGGCGGCTGACGAAGTCGATCAGTTGCTGCCGTGCGGCGCGCCAGGCATGGAGCGAATCGCGCAGGTCGATCTGCGCAAAGTCCGCCGCCGTATAGTTGTAGCGGGCCAGGCGCGGGTTGCCCCCGGCGGCGATGCGCTTGACGCGACGCAGGTGGCACGTCTGCTCGACCGTGGCGAGGTGCGCGGCGATGTAGCGAAACGACCATTCCACCGGCTCGCGTTGCCAGTCCTGCACGGGTTCCATCGAGCTGAGGATGGCCGTCACCTGGCGTTGCGAGGCGTCCAGTTCCTCGAGCAATTGTTCGAGTGTCGGTTCAGACATGCACGCATTATACGACCATCGTGGCGGGGGGACAAAGCGAGGGGTCCGCAGGGCCGGCGAGACTAAGCGCGGCGATCAAGCGCGGATAGCGGGAAGCTGTTGGCGGAGGCGGTCGGCGCTGACCAGGCCGTGGTTGATGGCGACCGGCTGTAGCGAGGCGTTGAGCAGCACGGTGGAGGGTCTCGTCATGATACCGTAGAAGCGGGCCAATTCCTATTGCGCCACGGCGTCCACGGCATAGACGGCGATGCGCGCCTGCTCCGCCACGCGGTTGAGGATTGGCGTCTGCTGGAAGCGGCACTGGGCGCAGTCCGGCGTGGTGAAGTAGAGGATGGCGGGCGCGGCGTCGGCGACCAGTTGGCGCACGGCGGGGTGCGCGGCGGACTGGGCCAGGCGAGCGACACGGCGGGCGCTGTAGGCGCGCCACAGCGCGGCCAAAACGAGGGTGCAGGCGATCACGGCGGTCAG
>JBBSBO010000766.1:0-1950 GCA_038251215.1 Caldilineales bacterium | reverse complement strand
GTCATCGGCGCGGGCAAGGCAGGCGCGCCCTTGGCCCAAGCCGTCGAGTCCGTCCTCGGCGACCGCATCGATCGCGGCCTGGTCGTCGTCAAGACCGGCCACACCGGCCCCACGCAAATTGTCGAGTTGGCCGAGGCCAGCCACCCGCGGCCCGACGCAGCCGGCGTTGAGGCCGGCGCCCGCATTCTGGAGATCGCGCACAGCGCAGGCGAGAACGATCTCGTGATTGCGCTGCTCTCCGGCGGCGGCTCCGCCCTGTTGGTGGCTCCCGCCCCGGGCCTCAGCCTGGCGGATATCCAGGGCATGACCGCGCTGCTGCTCGCCTCCGGCGCCACCATCAACGAGATCAACTGTCTGCGCAAACACACCAGCGCGGTCAAAGGCGGCCAACTGGCCCGCGCCGTCGCCCCCGCCACGCTGATCACGCTGGCCCTCAGCGACGTCATCGGCAGCCCGCTCGACGTGATTGCCAGCGGGCCAACCGTGCCCGATCAAAGCACGTGGGCCGACGCCTGGGACATCGTCCGCCGCTACGCGCTGGAAGACAAACTGCCGCCCGCCATCCTCGCGCGCCTCACCGCCGGCCGCGAGGGCGGCGCGCCGGACACGCCCAAGCCGGATGATCCCGTCTTCGCCGCCGGCCAGACGCTCGTCGTCGCCGATAACCGCGTGGCCGCCCTCGCCGCCGCGCGCCGCGCCGAGGAATTGGGCTACCACTCGATGCTGCTCACCACCTATTTGGAGGGCGAGGCAGCCCAGGTTGCCAAAGTCGCGGTGGGCCTGGGCCGCGAGATCCGGGCCTTCCACGCGCCGCTGCAGCCGCCCGCCTGCCTGATCCTCGGCGGCGAAACCACCGTCACGCTGGGCGCCAACCCCGGCACGGGCGGGCGCAACCAGGAGCTGGCCCTAGCCGCCGCGCTCGCCTTGCAGGATCAGCCGGGCATCACGGTGGTCTCGCTGGCGACCGACGGCACCGACGGTCCCACCGACAGCGCCGGCGCCCTGGCGGACAGCACGACCATCGCCCGCGGTCACGCCCTGGGCCTGGACGCTGAAGACGCCCTGCGCCGGCATGACGCCTATCCCTATCTGACCGCCGTCCACGACCTGCTCGTCACCGGCCCCACCCAGACCAACGTCAACGACCTCGTCTTTGTTTTTGTCGACGCCAGCTGATTCCGCTAAAAACAGCCCGGCGCAGCCTCTTACCGAATGAGGCTGTGCCGGACTGCATGTCTATCCTATCCACCTGCGAGGAAGCTGTGAGCTTCCTCGCAGGTCATTCCCACGCGTGATCTAGTCCGCCAAACCCAGGTCATCGCCCCCGGCGCGCGCCGAGGCCGGCATGGGCTGGTGATACTCCACCGGCGTCACAAGCTCGTTGACCAACTCTTTCGTATTGTCTACATTCAGCTTCTGGAAGAAGAAGACAAACTTGTCTTCCAGCGCCTGGTACAGCGCCGCCTTGTTCTTCTCCGGCAGGCTCCACAGCTCGGCCTTGAACGGCCCAATCGATTTCTTGCGCGTGCTGTAATAGAACTGGGCGTCGGTCTGCCCGGCCTTGCGCTCGTCGGCGTTGTTGGCATCCAGATAGCGGTACAATGTCTCCTTGAGGCTCTCCGGGAAGGCCGGGTGATCCATAAACAGGTTCATAAAGCCCGTCGCCAGGTGAATCTCCAGCGTCTGCATCTCCGGGAACTTATCGAACATCTCTTCGGGCAGCGTGCTGGCCCCATGCTGCACGGCCCCGCCCGCGCCATAGTCGCGTGCCCGCTCGCCCAGCGTCGCCAGCGTGTCGAAGTCCACGGCAACCCTGGCAATTGTGCCGTCGGGCAGCACTACGCCGCCGTGGCTCGTGCCGGTCTGCACGCTGATCTTGCTCAGTCCGACCAGATCGCCGCCCATCTCCGCCAGCGCCTTCTGGTAACCGGTGATGTAGGCGTCCAGCTC
>JBBSBO010000765.1:0-1953 GCA_038251215.1 Caldilineales bacterium | reverse complement strand
CCGCAACTGTGTTGGTGTAGGCTGTCGTCTCATACTGGATGCCGGGGAAACTCACATTCTCGGGCGCCAGCGCCGCCGCCGCGCCCACGTCGCCTTTCAACTCGGCCAGCAGGAAGGCGGTAGCGAAGTGGTTGATCAGGTCGTGGGCGCGGTCCATGTCCCAGACCAGGTCTGAGCAGACAAAATAGTAACCGGCGTCCACCATGCCAGGATAGGCGGGGCAGGCGTTGCCAAAGATCATGTGATCGGCATGATCAAGGAGCACGCGCGTCTTGCTGGGACTGGGGATCGTCTCGTAGGTTTGCCGATACTCAAGGGCAGGCCCCACCCAGTTGTCACCGGTTCCGACCACAATCATAAATGGCAGATGCATCTCCTCCAGCCCGCCACCGCCTAGCATACTGACGCCGGGGGCTGTGGCAACGACGACGTCGATGCGCGGGTCACTCCAATCGGGCCACAGCCCTTCTGGCACAGCATCGAGCCCGGCCAGCGCCGCCATCTCCTCGAAATGTGCAGGATAGGCATTGCAATCTTCGTCATCTGGGAAATCTGTACAGAAGGTCTCCTGCCATTCGATCAGATTCAGCCGCGCACCACCCATTTCCAGCGCAATCTGGCCGCCGAAGGACTGGCCGGTAACCGCCACGTGCTCCATGTCGATCAGCCCGTCCAACTCTCCCCCGGGCGCAGTCGACCCCTCGGCGAAGTCGAGCACCCGTACCATGTCCTGGCGGCGGCTGATCTCACTCCGCCAGGTGGACTCGAAGATGGTTCCCCAGTTGTCTTCGTGAACAGGCGCCATGACGACGAACCCGTGCGAGGCCAGGTGCTCCGTGAAGAAGCCGGCAATTGCTGGGAAGCACCATGCACCATGCGAATAGAGCACGAGGGGATAGGGGCCACCTGCGAAACCGGGTGCAGCGTTGCGCAGCGCGCTCCCCCCGGTCGGGAAGCCGGCCGACGGATCAGCCAGGAAGTCCATCGTGTACGTGACGGTCTCCGTGGCGCCTTCCGGGATCAGCGCCGGATACCAGATGCTAACCCTGAGCGGACGTTCGCCTTCTTTTGTCGGCTCGACCATCACCTCACGCACACCGACAGCATACGGCCCGCGCACGCCGTAGGCTGGCGCATCCGGCCGCGGTTGATGGGGCTGCAGCGCTGGTCCTAGTGCGCCCGACGCGGGAGCGGACTCGGCACCTGGCGTAATCGGCTGAATCGGCTGGCACGCGCTCAACAGCAGCGCGGCCAGGACTAACACACTGACAAACCAGTTCTTGCGGCACATCGTTGTCTCTCCTTCAGGCTGAATGTACACCCCGTCTCGGTCTGCTGATGTTGGCGGTGATATTGCTGCCATGTTGGCCTCCGCCTTCTGTTATTTCGTACTTTCCGGATTCTCGATCCCCAGCAACATGTAGATGGCATCCACTGCGGCAAACGACGCCGGGTACCAGGTCGCGGTGTCGTAGACGAGCCAATTATCCATCGCAATCACGGCCAGGCCATCGTCAGGGGCTAACTGAAGCTGTGTATTGGAGCCGTCATCAGCGCCTACACTGCCTACAAGCCCATGCCCTTCCATCGTTCCCATATACCAGCCAAGCCCGTACGTCTGCACTATCCCACCAAACCACGGCCCTACAAGATCCGGCCAGAACGTTGCCACCCCGTCTGCCCACATTGTGTCAATGCTCTCTGGTGTAAGCACGCTGGTTTCTCCAGCCCAGCCCTGATTGAGCATTACGGTGGCCCACTTCGCCATATCTTCACAGTTGGAATAGAGGAAAGCCGCCGGTACGTCACGTGCATCAAAGAGCCGCCCACCAGCCTTGATGCCGCCGTTTTCTGCATCCACGTAGTTCTGCGTGCGTAGGGCGGGGTCGATTTCTTCCGGCGCGAAAGTTGAGTTGAGCATGCCCATGGGTGTCAACAAGTGCTGCTGCATAT
>JBBSBO010000764.1:0-1955 GCA_038251215.1 Caldilineales bacterium | reverse complement strand
CGCCCACGCCCCCGCCCACGCCCCCGGTGCCACCGCCCACGCCGGCGGTGCCACCGCCCACGCCGCCGGTGCCACCGCTGTCACCCGGGTCCCCGCCGCTGTCACTCGCGTCGCCACCGGCGTCGCTGTCGCTAGCGGTCGTTAGCTTGCCCGCCTCGTTGCCTAAAATCAGGTTGCAGCTGGCGCAAAGCACCAGTGCAACCGCCACTGCCGGCGTTCCTAATCGCATACTCAAAATACCACCTGCAATTCCAGTTTGGTCGGACCTACCCCTAGGCGAGCACCCGGCGTGCTGCGCGCATCGCTCAGGGCCACTGCTGGTGCCCCGGCCTCGCTTGTGCCCCAGGGCAACGTGAACCACAGCACCGTGGCCGAGGCCAAGCCGACGCCCGTCAACACCATGCCCACCGTGGCGATGTCGCCCGCCGCTAGCGCGTCGCTTCGTGCTTGCACGCCGTCTGCGCTGCAGCCGGCGGCGGTGCATTCCTTGTCGCCCGTGGCCTTGGCGCTGAGCGATTGAGTGCCGAAAATCGCCCAAATGACGCCGCCCGCCACGCCTACCCCGGCTGCCGCGAGTGCTGGCCATTTTTCTGCGAGGACACTGTGCTCGGCGGGCGTCTCCGCCGGCTCGGTTCCTGTCGTCGCTACGAGCATCGGGATCTCGACCGACGTGACTTGCCCTTCGGCTTGCAGCACCACCTTCACCTGCACTGACTTGTGACTCGGCGCGGTGACGTCGATGACGTAATTTCCTGGATCGAGATAGACGGCGGCTGCCCAGTGGCTCTGGTCGAGGCGCGCGCCGTTGCGCTGGATGGTGGCGCCGGCGGGCAGATCTTTGGGCACGTCCAGCTGCATGCGCATCAACTTCGGCTTGAGCGCAGTGGCGTGCTCCTGCGCCGCAGCCTGGCGCTCGTCGCCGCGTTTTTCGGCCAGTTCAGCCGCTTCGCGAAACGCCGACCAGGCGCTGGCAGTCTGGCCGTTTTGCTCTAGACAGAGCGCCAGGTTCAAGAGCGTGCCGAGCTGCGGATCGAGCCTTTGGCTCTCCGCGAATTTAGGACAGGCCGCCTTCAGGTTGCCTTGCTCGGCAAGCGAGCTTGCGTCGTCGAAGGCAGCAATGGCAGCGGCCTTGTTGGCGTCCTGGGCATAGGCGCCGGCGCTCAACGAACTAAAGAAGAGGACTGTGGAGAAGGTGACGCGTTTCATAGGCGACCGCCGAAGCTGGGTTTGGGTTTGGGTACCGGAGCGGCGCTGGCGGCCGGAGCAGGCGGGGGCGCGACCACAGGTGTCGGCGCGGGCTTCGCGCTGGGCTTGGGCGCCGTGACCACTGTTGGGGGGGCGGATGAATGCGTGGCCGGGGAGGGCGGGACGGGGAGCTCGAGCGCAGGTGTTGCGGGGACGACCTCTGGCTCCGGCGGTTTTGGCGGCTCCGGCTGCGGCGGCTTTGGCTCCGGCAATGGATTCGCCACCAGCGCCTGGGGCGCTTCGTCCGTGCCCTTGTTCAAGATGACGAAGATCGCGAAGCCACCGACGGCCAGCAGCGCGGCAATTGCCGCTGCGTAAAACGCCCCCCGACGCGGCTTGTTGGTCCACGGCGCCGTTTGTCCAAGCGGCGCCAATGTTCCTGCGCCGATCACCCTGGGCAACGCGGGGGCATCGGAGCCCAAAGATCGGGCCCGGCTGCTCGTGCTTTGTCCAGCTGATTCAAGTACCCGTACGATGCGCTCGGCGGAAGCACGGGCGCGTTTGGCTGGTCCAAACTCGCACAGATCGAGCGCCAACTCCGCGACACTCAGGTAGCGCTGGGCTTTGTCGCGCTGCAGTGCACGGGCAACCACGGCGCGCAGCCCTTCGGGAACCTCTGGACGCAGCTGTCGGACGTCCGGGGCCGGCGTGTTGCTCACCTTGAGCACGAGCTCCGGGAGGGTCTCGGCGGGGAAGGGCACGCGACCACT
>JBBSBO010000763.1:0-1961 GCA_038251215.1 Caldilineales bacterium | reverse complement strand
GGTCGCAATCGCCCCGCCTAGTTCGCAGCCCAGGGTACGGCCGTAGAGCCGCTGCGCGAGCACTGGCGCGCCCTGCAAACGCGCATCCAACAGAGCCTCGACGCCCTACCCGACGGCGCGCTTGACGCCGAGCGGCCCTTCGGTCCGGCAACATCCACCGGGCGCGAAATCCTGCTGCGCGCGGCCTGCCACGCCGCCGAACATAAAGGACACGCCGAGCTGACCCTCGACCTGATCAGCACCCAACTAGGGCAGCAGCCGCCGCTGCGCCAGCCGCGCACCTAGACGGCGCGCACGTATGCGGGCGGTGATGGTGAGCAAGGCGCTGGTGACCGGCGCCTACCAGCGCAAAGCCGAGGAAATTGCGCGGCTGGGCGTGGAGCTGACGGTGCTCGTGCCGCCGTTTTGGCAGGACCGGCGCGGCCGTCAGGCGTTGGAGCGCGCCCACACCGCAGGCTACACGCTGCTGGCGGCGCCCATGCGCTTCAACGGCAACTTCCATCTGCACTACTATCCCACGCTGGGCCGCGAACTGGCGCGCCTGCGCCCCGACGTGCTGCATATGGACGAGGAGCCTTACAACTTAGCGACGTGGCTGGCCCTGCGCCACGCCGCGCGCCTGGGCATCCCCGCCATTTTCTTCACGTGGCAGAACATCCTGCGCGCCTACCCTCTGCCCTTCCGCCGCTTCGAGCAGGACAACTATCGCCGCGCGGCGCTGGCTCTGGCGGGCAGCGAGGACGCTGCCGCGGTGTTGCGGCGCAAAGGCTGCGCCGCGCCCATCGCCGTGCTGCCCCAGTTCGGCGTGGACCCGGCGATCTTCGCGCCCGCCGCGTCGGATGAGGCGGGACGCTCTGCGGCCCAGCCGTCCGCGCCCGCGCGCATTGACCCCTTGCGCATTGACCCCTTTCGTATCGGTTATGCCGGCGGGCTGCTTCCCGAAAAGGGCGTGGACCTGCTGCTGCGCGCCTGCGCCGGTCTGCGCGGAGAGTGGCAGCTAGAGTTGGCGGGCAGCGGCAGCGAGGAGGAGGCGCTGCTGCGCCTGGCGCGTGAACTAGGCGTGGCGGCGCGCGTGCGACGCGTGGGCCGGCTGTCCAGCGCGCAGATGCCCGCCTTCTATCGCGAACTTGACACGTTGGCCGTGCCCAGCCGCACCACGCCCGCCTGGAAGGAGCAGTTCGGCCGCGTCCTGATCGAGGCGATGGCCTGCGCCGTGCCGGTGATCGGCAGCGACTCCGGCGAAATCCCGCATGTGTTGGGCGAGGCCGGGCTGGTCTTTGCGGAAGGGGATGTCGAGGGGCTGCGCGGCCGGCTGCAGCGCCTGCACGACTCACCGGCGGAGCGTACTCGGCTGGGGCAAGCGGGCCGCGCCCATGTCTTGGCGCACTACACCATGGCGCGCATCGCCGAGGAGACGGTGCGGCAATACGCCAGGGTGATGCAAGGGTGACGGGCCTCAGTTAGCCGCGCTCGCCTCTAGGCGATGGCGGGCGATCACCGTGTGCCCGGCGCTGTCCACGGCGGACAGGCTCACCTCCACGCTGCCCGCGGCAGGGACAGGCAGTTGCAGCACATCGCCCGTTCCAGCCGGCGCGCCGTCCACAAACCACTGCAAGTTCTCCAGGACGCCGTCCTCCGCGTCAAACGCATGGCCGAAGAGCACGACGGACGCCCCTTCCGGCCCCGAACTTGGCCCGGTAATCCACACGCGCGGCGCGCTGTCCGGCAGTTGAATTTCGCCGGAGTGAAGCCCGTCGGAGACTGCGGCGGCTTGCAGCGCCGCGTCGCCTGCGCCCGCCGTCACCACGCGGAAGGTCACGCTGCCGCCCGGCAGCGCCTTGGCGTCCAGCGTCAGTGCGCCGCCGGTCACGTCCACGCCCAGCGTCGTCCAAGCGGCGCCGCCCGCAGCCTGTATCTGCACCAGAGCCGGCGCCTCCGCCAGACCCCACTCCAGGATGACG
>JBBSBO010000762.1:0-1973 GCA_038251215.1 Caldilineales bacterium | reverse complement strand
GTAGGCTAAGAACGTCGCCGAGTCGCCGTCCGACTCGTCCAGTGAAAGCCAGGCGCAGGGCAACTCGACGACATCCAACCATTGGTTGATGAGTGTGGTCTTGCCATAGCCGGCGGGCGCGGCAATCAAGGTCAGTGGATGGCGCAGGCCGGCCGATAGCTGTTGGAGCAGGCGCAGGCGCGGCACCGCTACGGCGGCGCTGCGCGGACGATGCAGTTTGGTAGTCAGCAGAAATGGCGTAGGGTGGGAGGGGGCCGGATCGATCATCACAGAGGCCTTTGGCGCCGTCGGATTTCCGTCCGACGCGTAGTTCTCGCTGACGTCAATGCTATTACGGTGTCAGAATGGTATCACAGATGTGATCCTCGCGCCAGCGAGTGCGACATAAGCGTCTTGGCTTGTCGATTGGCCTACAAGGGGTTTGCGCCAGAGCGGATACAAAGTTGGCTTGCGCAGGATCAATGCTACGCTGCGCTCGCAGATCCCTAGGGCGACCACGGCGTGCGTCGTATTGTCTACGGCGGGCTATGTACGGCGCAGGCGGCGCTAGTGTGCGGTCCAGCCGCCGTCAATCGTAATGCCGGCGCCGGTGATGAAGCTGGACGCGTCGCCCGCCAGGAAAATCGCCAGGCCCTGGATCTCCTCCAGCTCGCCCCAGCGGCCCAACGGGATGCGGGCGACGAATTCGGCGAAAGTGGCGGGGTCCTGGGTGAGCGCAAGGTTCATTTCGGTAGCAAAGGGGCCGGGCAGCATGGCGTTGACGGTGATGTTGTAGGGCGCCCACTCCAGGGCGAGGGAGCGCGTCATCTGCAAAATGGCGCCTTTGCTGGCGGCGTACGGGGTGCGCTCGGGCAAGGCGATCACGGAGAGCGTAGATCCCATATTGATGACACGGCCATAGCGCCGCGCCTGCATGTGCGGGGCCACGGCGCGGCACATCAGCCAAGGGCCGGTGACGTTGATGGCCTGCACCTGCAGGAACTCGTCCAGGCTCAGCGCTGTGATCGGCCCGCGCAGGTTGATGCCGGCATTGTTGAGCAGGATGTCGATTTGGCCGAAGTCCGCCAGGATTTGGGCGACGGCGGCCTCAACCTGGTCGGGCTGGGTGACGTCGCAGCCATAGCCGCGACAGACGCAGCCGCCTTCGGTCTCTAGGTCTGCGGCGACCGCGGCGGCCTCGGCGGCGTGGCGGCTGATCACAGCCACCTGTGCGCCTGCTCCGGCCAAGCCGGCGGCCATAGCCTGGCCCAAGCCTTTGGTGCCGCCCGTCACGACGGCAGTTTTGCCGTCCAACCGAAAGCGTTCTACACCGTTCATAGATGCCTGGTCTCTCTTCGTCTACCTTCTTGTGATCGCGAGGAAATTCCAATCTGACGCCGCCTCCATTCTACTTGATGGGCGTATGAATGGGCAATGTGGATTGCCGCGCCGGCGCTTGGGCCTGTTTGACGCAGCGGATCTGCGTCCGTATAATGCGGCGGGGCGTCCGCCGGGGTGACGCTTGCGCAAGAGGAAGGGACAGGCAATGGCTGTATTCGAGTCCGACCGGCAACTCTATGCGGTGTTACAGAGCGTGTTCGAGCGCCTTGCCGCCGAGCCGGCGACGATTGACGCCTTCACGCACAGCAACTTGGTGATTCGCATGCATTTTCGCGAGCCGGCGGCGCAAGTGCTGCTCGACGGGCGCCAGCCGCCGCTGGAAGTCTTCTATGGCGCAACGCCGGGCGCGGCCAACATGGAATTCACCATATCCGCCGACCTGCTGCATCGCATCTGGATGGGCGAGGAAAGCACCAGTGAGGCCTTTTTCAGCGGGCGCATCCAGACGCAAGGCAACTTCATGAAGGCCGTCAAGCTGCTCGACCTGTTCCGCGAGTGCGAACGCGTTTACCCGGACGTGGCGGCGCAGTACAATTTGTCCTAACATTTTGTTGTAGGCTCCTTTGCGGACAACTCGCTGCCGGCGGCGTTTT
>JBBSBO010000761.1:0-1976 GCA_038251215.1 Caldilineales bacterium | reverse complement strand
CTGGATCAACCCGCCTGCACAGAAGCTCCAAGTCCAAGCCTAATCTCGCAGACCGGCTGTCTCATTGTCGTTGACACGTTCCGGAGGGCCTCGCCGACGAACGGGACTGTCGGAAATTTCGTAGGTGATCGGTCATGATGGGAAAGAAGGAGTCTCTCCATGACCAGACGGAAAGAGTCATAGATAGGGGCGCATCGATGCTGGCCTCCATCACCCAGCACAGCGCTTGAAACGGAAAGGCACCCGATTTGGGGATCCCGATTCTCTCAGAAAGAAGCATGCTCTAAGACCCATTTGCCGCAGCTTGGTGCCGCTCTCCTGGTACATCGTTGGAAGTTCGTCCGCACTACACTGCGCGGTGCTGACGACGAAATCTTCCACAGCCGCAACAGCAGCCTGGCGCCATGGTTCGACGCGTTCGAAGCAGCGTGGTCAGCTGATTGCTACAACGGTGCCCAGATCTGGCTGTGCATGCGCTACAAGGGCTTCGATGGCAGCCTTCGGGTCGCTGGAAAGTGGGCCACCCGCCGGCGACCAAGCGAACAGGCTGAAGGTGCGGTCTCCGACAGGCTACAGCCCGCACGGATTATCGTCCTCGCCATGTTGAGCTGTCGCAGTTGCCTGATGGCGGCGGAAGCGAGTTGTCAGCGGCGCCAATGAAGATAGGGCACAACAAGGTGACCACTGCTCCGATGAGGCGGGGGTGGTTCACTCGACTGGCTGCGCCAGTAGCCAGGGATTGCAGGCGACATGGCTGTTGGCCAGCGCCAACCGTAGCGCAGGCGGCAGCGAGAGGGCCGCCGGGATCCCAGCCCGCTGCCGCGCTGCCAACTCAAAGTGGCAATATTGCTCGGTATCCGGCGTTGGCGCGCCATATGTGAAGAATAACGACAGCTTGTCGGCTTTCCTGGTGAGGAGCCGCCAAGCCTCCTTCGCCTGGAAGCCCGCTGCCGGAGCGCGAAGCCACTGCGTCGCACGCAGTAGCAGGGTCTCGATCGGATCGGCCAGCTGGCCCGCGTGCGAGAGGCGGATGTCGAAGAAGATAACATCCCCAGCGCGGGTCGGCAGCGAGATCGCCTGACCCGCAAGGGGCGAACGTGTCATGTGTGAATTGGGCCTTACATGAAGGCCCTGCGCGTTGTCGAGGTGATCCTGTAAGTAGATTCCGGCACGGAAGACGCGCAGCTCCGGCCGGGCGAAATAATCGCCCTCGAAGCACCCTCCCTGGCCCTCACCGGTATCCTTGTGCCACCAACTGAGCATGTTCATGTGGGCATCGCAGTTACCAGGGAAGACCAAGTGTGGGCTGTCGGTCAGGCTGCGGAAGACGTCGAGGATACGCGGATGGGTGAAGATCCAGCCGATGGCCGGGATCAGGCTCGACGCAAAGGGTTGATGCTTGCCGAGACCCTCCCAGTTCCAGCGTGCCGTGAAATGCGCTGCCAAAGAACGGCGCAAGGCCGCGACCTCGTCGGGATTGAGCAGGCCGTGGAAGATGCAATATCCATCAGCCGCCATCGCATCCCGCATGGCTTGAAGTCTCATGCCCGTGCGCCGCTGGCCGGCAGACTCGCCCTGTATAAGACGATGGCAGCACGAAGGGTGGCGTGATGCCGCCGGGCGGTCGCGGGCCAAGTACAGCGCTCAGCATAGCACCGCAGGGCCGTGCCACCGACTGTGGCGGAGAGCAGCCTGCCGATCCCTGCGGCAACCGCCCCCGGCCTGCCATCGGCGGCAAGGACGCAGCCGGGAGCCGCATCGAGCAGCTCCGTCGTGCCCCAGACCGGCGTCGTGACGGCGGCCGTGCCGTAGGACATGGCTTCAAGCAGGACGTTGGCGATGCCCTCACGATTCGAGCGCAGGACTCGCCCATCGACTGCGGCCTTAAGGGCCGCCAGCTCAGGTTGCGACACCTGCCCCATGAACCGTACACGCTTCGACTCGCGCACATCCTCTGCCTGTTTGATCAGATCGGT
>JBBSBO010000760.1:0-1978 GCA_038251215.1 Caldilineales bacterium | reverse complement strand
GAAAACCGAGCGCCGCGCTGGCATCGATCCCCGCTACAGGCGCCAGCAGCGCAGCCCGTAAGCTCGCTCCGAAACCGGCAGCGGCTTGCCAGGCAGGACCGGCGCTCTCGCCCAGCAGATTCATCGACAGATAGGCCGAGATGCCGCCCGACAAAGCGCTCACGCCCACAAAGACCGGCAGCGTCACCGCCAACACGCCGCCCGCCCAATAGGCCACGCCCACCGCCAGCCGCCGGTCGCTGCCCCACAGCGTAGCGGCGATCCAATCGGGCCATAACACCAAAATGCCCGCCCAAATCAGTACGCTCACGCCGATCAGGCTGATGCCATTGGGTCCATAGACGGTAGCCCACCCCGCCAGAAGCCCGCTGACCCCCAGCAGAACCGGCGCCCCGCGGCGCAAAGCAAAGAGCAGCGCCCACAGCCCCAGGCTCGCCCAAGCCACCCCTTCGATAAAGATCGGCAATCTGGCAAAGGCCAGAAAGGGGATGCCCCCCGCGGCGATCGCCACGCCCACAAGCGCCGGGAGGCGCCCGTCATCCTCGATCACTTCGCCGAACTTACCGTGTGTAGGGCTGCGGCGAAACAGTTCGCAGCCTGCCAGCCACACCGCGGCTGTCAAAACCAGCCCGCCGAGCAGCCCGGCGAAGCGTACGCCCAGCAGCGCGTCGCCCGTCAAGCTTCGCCCCAGCGCCGACGCGGCGGAGGCCAGCAGCGGCGCCGGCAGCGCATCCGTGGAAAACCAACTGCGCCCACCCTGCAAGAGCGTAGCCGCCTGCAGGCCCGCCTTGGCGGTGACGATATCGATGCGCGCCGGCAACTCCGCCCAGCGCACCAGCGTCAGCGCAGCCGCGGCAGCCAAGATCAGCAGCGCGATCGGCCACGCTTGCAAGGGTGACGAGTCGCGCGCACGCTCGCGCTCTGCGTGGTCGGAAGCGTCGCGCAGCGCAGCGAAATAGCCGCCCGCTATATACAGCGCGATGCCGCTAAGCCACAGCCAGTTGGAAAGTACGGGCGACATCCCGACAGCGCGAATACCGGCGGTTGCCGCGCCGATGCACAGCCAAGCCCCTGCGATCAGCGCCACAGCCGCCCACTTGTTGCGTGCAGAAGTCGCAAGCGGGCGGGCCCTGCCGCGCGTGCGACTGTCCTCCTCGCGCCACTCGCCGCGCCACAAGGGGCTGAGCAGCCCAAAGCCGAGCGCCGAGACCACCGCCAGCCACGCCGCAAACGCAAAAACGTCCTGCGGCAGCCAACGCGTCATGCTGAGTAGAAAGGGAGAGGCGCCGAGCAGCCGATCCGGGAAGAAGCCGGACAACGCGCCTCGGTCCCAGATCGCCTGGGCAAAATACGCCGCGCCGACAACCAGCGCCAGGGCAAGACTGCGAAATATCCTCAACACGATCCCTCTTGCACCTTGCGTGCTGTCGCGCGCGCCGGCTGGCGGCTTCTAAAACGCCGGCAAACGGCAGGCGCCGGTGAATTCGCGCATAACAAAAACAACCCGGTTGGCGTATGTCGGATGACAACCGGGTTGATGGTATGCTCTTCGCTTGACCTACGTTAGCCTACTGCGCGCCGCAAGGCCGAAGTGAGACGACTGCCGCAAAACACGACACGCCGTGCCCAGCTCGTCCACCCCTAACCGTATCTCACGACTGGCAGACAAACGACCGGCATACACCCTCGCAGCGGCTGTGCGGCGACTCTTCTAGTTTACTATCTTGCCTGTGTCGTAGTCCACCGTCTGTGATTCCTGCTCGACGACGGGCGTTTCGGTGACGACAACCTTCGGCGCTGCGTCCACAGTGGTGGCGGCCTTGTCGGCATCGCCCGAGGAATTCTTGCGGAATTCACGCACGCCCTTGCCCACCGACCCAAAAACTTCCGGCAACTTGCCGACGCCGAAAAGCATTGTCACGATGACGAGTATCAGAATCAACTCGACTGGACCGAAATTTGGTAACATCTGGGAGAT
>JBBSBO010000759.1:0-1980 GCA_038251215.1 Caldilineales bacterium | reverse complement strand
CCTGCTCTCTGCCGGCGGTGAGCAGCCGCTGCGCGCCGAGGAGCAGCCGCCCCCGTCCGGCGTCGCCAACGCCGAAGTGCGCCCGCCCGCCGGCGCGGCGACTCTACTGGACGCCACGGCCGCGCCCAACCTCAACGCGCCCTCGCCGACCTGCTATCGCGCCCAAGAATACACGGACATCTGCTACATCAATTGGGCCTATATTCAGGCTTCGACCGTGACGCCCAACTATATGATCAGTACGACCGTCGCGCTGGATAACCGGCCGCGCGCCTATGTCAGCGGCTTTTTCCAGAGCAGTATCTATCTGCCCGCGCAGATGTTCGGGCGCGGCTTCCAGGTCGCCTGCGGCACGCCGGGCGCGGGCGGCAACCCCTCCCTCGGCGGGACGCACGCCTACGCGATCCATGTGCGTGATACCACGGGCGGCGTCAACGCAGCAACCGGCTCCGTCGCCTGTCCGGCGGACGTGATCCCCGTGCAAAGCGTGACGTTGGACGGGCCGGCTCTGGGCGCTACCGGCGCTGCGCAGCCATTCACCGCCACGGTGGCGCCCGTCACCGCCACCCTGCCCATCACCTACAGCTTCGCCGCCACGGACCTGCCCACGACGACGCTGACCAATGGGCTGACCATCGCCACGAGCCTCACCTGGAGCACGGCGGGGACCAAGACCGTGACCGTCGACGCGCAAAACATGGCCGGCGCCGCCTCCGACCAACACGACATTCGGCTGGAGGACCGCACCTACCTGCCGCGCGTCAGCCGTGGAGGAGGCAAGTGATAGGCTGAGCGCGTGAGGGAATCGCAAACAGATCATCCTCGAGGAAGCTGCGCGCTTCCTCGAGGATGATTAGGCTTTTCGCGCCAAAGCGCGGCTGCCGGCCTCTTCGCTGCGGCGATGATAGCCGGCGGGGGCGTACCCCATGCCGTTGCCGCTGAGCACCGCTTCCAGCAGCGGCAACATGCGCGACGCGCGGCGGGCGCGGATCAAGACATCCCACAGCGGTTCAAATTTCTTCCAGCCCGCCGCATAGGCCGCGTGCCGCACCTGGCCCATTAGGGTAGGCTTGGTCGCGGCGCTGCGCAAAATCGACCCCCAGCCATAGAAATCGCGAGAGGCGCGCCAATAGCCTGCCTCCAATGCTTGCGCCGAGAGCTTTGCCGGGCGAAACACGACATGGCGCGTGTCGTAAAGGTCCCAGTCATCCGTCGTCATGCGACCGGCAGTGACCATGCGCCGGTGCAGCGCCGTACCGGGGTACGGGGTCAGGATGTGGAAGGTCGCCGTCTCGATCCCCTGGGCGACGGCCCACGCCACGGTCCGCTCGAAGACCGTTTCATCATCCTCATCCATGCCGAACACAAAACTGGCGTTGACCATCACCCCCAAGTCGTGCAGCCGCCGGATGGCCGCGTCGTAGTCGCGGTGGAGGTTCTGCCCCTTGTGCTGTTGGCGCAGATTATTGGGGTTCAACGTCTCGAAGCCCACAAACAAGCTGCGCAGGCCGGCCGCGACCGCCTGCTCCAACAGCCCGGAACGCAGCACCGATTGCACCGTCCCCGCAGCCTGCCACACGCGCCCCATGCCGCGCATCCCCTCGAAGAGCGCGCCGGCAAAACGCGGGTTGCCGAAGAGATGGTCGTCCAGAAAATAGAGGTGACGGCCCGGCAGGCGCGCCATTTCCGCCAGCGCATCGTCCACAGCCTGCACATAGTAGGATTTGCCGCCCTGAAAGAAGGCGTCCTTATAGCAGAAATCACAGGAATGGGGGCAGCCGCGCGACACAACCAGCGAGTTGGGAACGAGGTAGAGGCGGCGCTTGATCAGGTCGCGGCGGACAGGCGGCGCGTCGATCAGGCTGCGCATGCTCGATTGATAGCGCGGCGCGGGGCGTCCCGCCCGATAATCCGCCAAGAAAGCGGGCCAGGTATCCTCGCCGGGGCCGAGAAAAATGGCGTCGGCATGTTGCGCGGCCT
>JBBSBO010000758.1:0-1981 GCA_038251215.1 Caldilineales bacterium | reverse complement strand
GTGAGAATGTTTCTCAGTACGGAGGCTATCTTATCACCCTGTGGGCGAGTCGGGAAAGTCCAGACCGAGCGAAAACGGCAGAAAGGGGCGGCGCTCAGAACTTGTAGCCGAAGCGGCGCAGCAGCGCCTTGCGCTCCGCGATCTCCTCCGGCCCTTCCACGCCCTGTGTCTTCAGGCCGTCAATCACGCCGAGGATGCCGCGCCCCTGTTCGCTCTCGGCGATGATGACCTCGGTCGGGTTGGCCGTGGCGCAGAAGATGCGGCACACCTCCGGCGTCTCCTGCACCGCCTTGAGCACGTTGACGGGGTAGAAGCCGTCGCCCAGGAAGAGGATGAAGGAGTGCCCGGCGCCCAGGGCGAGGGCGTTGCGTTGCGCCAGCTCGATCATCGCCTCGTCCGTGCCGCTCCAGCGCACCAGCGCCGGCCCCGACGCCTCGCAGAAGGCCAGCCCGAAGCGGATGCCCGGCACGGCGCTCACCAGCGCTTCGTGGATGTCCTCGACCGTCTTGATAAAGTGGCTCTGCCCCAGGATGAAGTTCGTGTCTTCGGGCTTGTCGATGCGCACGACCGTCAGTTCCATCACCGTTCCTCCCTTGCTCTCTGCCTGTTCGAGTCTCACGGGTTTGCACGCCCCAAATCGGTTCCGGATTCTATCCCCTACACGCCGCGCACAGGCCATAGAACTCCAGCAAGTGGCTGGTGATCTCAAAATCGAAGCGCGCGCACAACTCCTGCACCATCTCCTCCGCCACGCACTGGTCAAAGTCGATGATGCGCCCGCAGGCCGAGCAGACCAGGTGATGGTGTCCGCCCTCGGCGCGGATATACATCGGCCCGCATTCGCCCACGTAGATCGGGCGCACGATGCCGAGCTGCGTCAGGATTTCCAGCGTGCGATAGACGGTCGCCCGCCCCAGCTTGGGGTAGAGGAGTTGGGCTTGTGTCCAGATTTCGTTGGGGTTGAGGTGTTCGCCTTCCTGCGCGATCACGTGCAGCACCGCCAGGCGCGGCGGCGTGAGCTTGTAGCCGGCCTCGTGCAGGCGCGCCGCCAGTGTTTCGGCCCTGGTCTCTGTCATGCTCTCTGCCTCGCACACTAGAGATCCATCTCCTGTTGCCCGGTGACGAGCACGACCTTGTTGTTCTGGTTGAGCGCGCCCAGCTCGCGCAGAAAGGCCTCTACGTCAGCGTTGCGTTTCAGTTCCACGCTGTAGACCAGCTCGGTCAACGTGCCCGCCAGCACGGTTTCCATCGCCACCAGCGTATAGCGGTTGGCGTAGCGGCGAAACGCCTCGTCAAACAGGCCGCGGTAGGAAAGATCGCTGGGCAGCCGCACCTTGAGCAACTGCACGGCGGCCTCCTTGGCGAAGAAGTCATAGCGGTCCATCACCCACAGCAGCCCCGCGATCATGGCGGTCGCCACCACCGCCAACAAGTAGAAGCGCGTGCCGCATGCCATGCCGATCGCCATGGCGAAGAAGATATAGCCCACGTCGCGCGTCTCCTTGACGGCGTTGCGGAAGCGCACAATCGAGAGCGCGCCCACCAGCGTAAAGGCTCGCGCAATGTTGGAGCCGATCACGAGCATAACGATGCCCACCACCATCGCGAGCAAGACCAGCGTCTGCACGTACGACTGCGAATACGAGACGCCGCGGTGGGTGATCTTGTACATCCAGCCGATCACCATCGATAGTGCAAAGCTCAGGACAATCGTCAGCACGATGTCTTGGATCGTGAAAGCCTCGGTAGAATCGTTCAGAGCGGTCAAGATGCTGTTGAAATCCATGTGCTGTCCTGATCTTTGAGAGGGGTCTGCGTGATGATGTCGAATCCTCAGCGCAGCGCGGCGGCGGGGGCTTCCACGATGCGCTGTCGGCCCAGAATGGCGCGGCTGCGCTCCAGCGCGGCACAGTATTTGCTGATGCGATAGTAGGTGCAGCCGTGGCGGCTGAGCAAGTTGACCAGCCAGGCGGGCACGTTG
>JBBSBO010000757.1:0-1983 GCA_038251215.1 Caldilineales bacterium | reverse complement strand
GATGTTGTTCAGCAATCCGCTGGTAGAGCCGGGCTTTCTGGGGGTCTCGCAGGGGGCGGCCTTCGGCGCGGCGCTGTCGATTGTGCTTTTGGGCGGCGCGGCCTGGGTGACGCAGGTGACGGCGGTGTTCTTCGCCCTGCTGGGGCTGGCGCTGTCGATCTTCATGGCGCAGCGGCTGCGCTACGGCGGCTGGGTCATGCGCTTGGTGCTGGCAGGCATTGCCGTCTCGGCCCTTTTTTCGGCGGGGCTGGGCTTGCTCAAATATCTGGCCGACCCGCTGAGCCAATTGCCCGAGCTGACCTTTTGGCTGCTGGGCGGCCTGGCTAGCACCACGTGGCCGCGTGCGCTCAGCGTGCTGCCCGCCGTGTTGCCGGGTCTCGTTGCGATCTATCTTCTGCGCTGGCGGCTCAACCTGCTCTCCCTGAGCGAGCAAACCGCCTTTTCGTTGGGGGCGTCTCCGTCCATTGAACGTTGGCTGCTCATCTTCGCGGCCGTCGTGCCCACCGCCGCCCTGATCTCGATCACGGGCATGGTGGGCTGGGTGGGTCTGATCATGCCGCACATCGCGCGCCGCCTGTTTGATACGGACACGCGCTTCAGCCTCCCGGCGGCGATGCTGTTGGGCGGGTTGTTCACGGTGCTGTGCGACAACCTGGCGCGCACCCTGTTGGCAGGCGAGATCCCGCTGGGCATCTTGACGTCGCTCTCGGGCGCGCTGATCTTCCTGGTGCTGATGATGTACTACAAGCCGCGGCCAAGAGCGTGAGCGCGCCGCTGCTTGCCTTCGAGTCCGTCACTTTTGGCTATCGCCGCGCCAAGCCCGCTGTCTTCCGCGACGTGAGCTTCGGTCTGCGCCCCGGGGGCATCACAGCTATCGTCGGCCCCAACGGCGTGGGCAAGACAACGCTGCTGTATGTGGCGCTGGGCTGGCTGGCGGCGTGGTCGGGCGCGGTGACGCTGGACGGACGGCCTCTGCGCGGCTACGCGCGCGGCGAACTGGGTCGCACGATGGCGCTGATTCCGCAAAGCGAACACACGCCCTTCGACTACACTGTGCTGGAATATGTGCTGCTGGGCCGCGCGCCCCATTTCCCGCCGCTGGCGATGCCGTCGGATGGCGACTATGAGATCGCGTGGCAAGCGCTGGACCAGTTAGGCTTGGCGGCGCTGGCGGATCAGGCTGTGCCGGAGTTGAGCGGCGGCGAACGTCAGTTGATGCTCGTCGCCCGCGCCATTGCCCAGCGCCCGCGCATCCTGCTGCTGGACGAGCCGACGGCGCATCTCGACTTGCACAATAAGTCGCGGCTGATCGAAATCATGCGCGGCCTGCGCGATGACGGCGTGACGCTGCTGATGACCAACCACGAGCCGGATGTAGTCCTGGCTGTGGCGGACGACGTGTTGCTAATGGAACAGGGCGGCGCCAGTGTCTTCGGCCCGCTGAACGAGGTCTTTACGGCTGAGGCGCTCAGCCGCATCTATCATCTCCCGATCCGTCTGGTGCAGATGGACGGACGCAAACAGGTGCTGTGGACATGAGCGAGAACGTGAGATTCGACGCCGATGAACATGCTGCCGGCGCAATGAAGCGGGAGCCTGCGTTGTGGTTGATTTCGGCCCCGCGCGGCGCAGGCAAGTCGGTGTTCTGCCGGGCGGCGGCGCAAGCGGCGCTCGCCGCCGGCTGTGATGTCGCGGGGTTGGTGTCGCCCGCCGTCTTTGAAAACGGTGTCAAGATTGGGATCGATGTGTGGTCGCCGCGTTCCGGTGAGACGCGTCGCTTGGCGCAAGCGCAGCCGGGAGCGGGCTTCGACATTCCCACGATCAAGTGGCATTTTAGCGGCGCCGCCCTGGACTGGGGCAACCACGTGCTGGCGACAAGCTTGCCCTGCGAGCTGCTGATCGTGGATGAGATCGGTCCGCTCGAGCTGGAGCGCGGGCTGGGCTGGGGCGCGGCGCTGCTGGCGCTGCGCAGCGGGCAATATG
>JBBSBO010000756.1:0-1986 GCA_038251215.1 Caldilineales bacterium | reverse complement strand
GGCGCATAGCCGAGGAAGACGACGCGGTCGCCCAGGCGCAGTTGCTCCGCCAGTTGGCGCACGCTGTCGAACATCCACCCGGCGCCGCCGGCGATGAGGAGGCGGTGAGGATAGCCGGCTTGGGCTAACGCGGCGAGGGCGTCCATGGCCGCGGCGTGGTTCTTGCGCGGCTCGAGCGTGCCGACCATCAGAAGGTACGGCCTGTCCGGGCTATATTGCTGGCGGATGCGCGCCTGTTCGGCCGCGGGAGCGGGGCGGAAGGATGCGTCGATGCCTTCGTAGACCACATGCACTTTGCCGGCGGGCAGCCGGTACTGTTCGATCAGGTCGCGGCGCGTGTGGCGGCTGACGGCGATGATCGCGGTCGCGCGGCGCACAAAGAGAGGCATCGCCAAGTTGAGAAACGAACGGTTGGTCCATGTGTGGTGTTCAGGATAGCGTTGAAAGATGAGGTCGTGTACGGTCATCACGGTGGGTGCGCCCAGGTAGGGCAAGAGATGCTCGGTGGCGTGGTAGAGAGCGCGCGCGTCGCCTTGCTCACGTAGCAGCGCGGCGATGGGAGCATAGGGTCTGCGCAGGAATTGACTTGCCAGGACGGATAGACGCCAGGGATATTGGCCCAGCGCGAGGGTTGACGTGCGGGCCGCGGCCAGCGACGGCGGCGGCGTATGCCCGGAATGGCGGTTGTAGAAGAGCGTGAGGTCGATCTCGTCCTGAAGCTGCGCTAGCAGGGCGGCGGCGAGGTTCTCTGTGTAGCGGCTGAGGCCGGCGCGCTGGTGGACGGCAGGGCCGATGTCCAGCAGCACGGGCAGGCGCGCGCCGGGTGCGGGCCGGGAGGCGTGGGCGCGTGAGGCGGGCATGGGCGGCTACGCGCTCCCCAGCACGGCGAGCAGCCGGCTCACGACCATCTCCATGGCGACGCGGTTGCCGCCCCCTTCCGGGATGATGACGTTGGCGTAGCGTTTGCTCGGCTCGACAAATTCCAGGTGCATGGGGCGGACGGTGGCAAGGTATTGGTTGACGACGGATTCCAGGGTGCGTCCTCGCTCGTTGACATCGCGGTGCAGGCGGCGGATGAAGCGGATGTCGGCGTCGGTATCGACATAGAGGCGCAGGTCCATCAGCTCGCGCAGGCGCGACTCGACGAAAATGAGGATGCCCTCCAGCAGCACAATTGAGGCCGGTTCCACGCGCACGGTTTCGCGCAGACGGGAGTGCGTGGCAAAGTCATAGACGGGGACCTCGACCGGCTGCCATTGGCAGAGGCGATGGACGTGCGCAACAAAGAGGTCGGTATCGAGGCTGTCGGGGTGATCGTAGTTGCAGGCTGCGCGCTCGTCCGGCGTAAGGTGGCTGTGGTCATGATAGTAGCTGTCGTGTTGCAGGTAGGCGATATGGCGCGCGCCAATTGCCTCTTGCAGGTGACGGCTGACGGTAGTCTTGCCGCTGCCGGTGCCACCGGCGACGCCAAGGATGAAGGGGCGACGGGAAGTCGGGTTGGGCATGGTCGGCTACTCCGCGAGGGGCCGCGAGGGCGGCTCCGCCGGCGCGGCCAGGCCGGGCAGGCGATTGAGGTCGCGCCTGTCCGAGGCCTGGACCGACACGACCGCGCGCCGGCGGGGCCACGGGGCAATCTCCAGGACGGCAAAGGCGGGCGGCTGCACATAGCCGGCGATTCCTGCAAAGATCAGGACGGCGGCGGGCCAAATCAGCCAAAGGCCAGGCATATGGCGCACGTTGACGCGCAGGCCGGGTAGCGGGATGAACTCGAGGAGGACGGTCCGGTCACCGCCGTCAATCTCCTGCGGTATGGGGGGGGCTCGGCGTTGGGGTTGAGGGGGAGCCACCCCAACGCCGCTATAGACTTCGACGATACACGACTCTGTGCCGTCGGCGGGACGCACCACGCGCAGGCCTGCAGCAAGGTCCGGCAACAGCAGCGACTCCTCACTGCCGGGGCTGGGCAGGATCAGGCCGGCGCTAGCG
>JBBSBO010000755.1:0-1987 GCA_038251215.1 Caldilineales bacterium | reverse complement strand
CGGCTGCTGCGGGCGCGACGGTCGCCGGCTCGGCGGCAGGTTCTTCGGCGACAGCTTCTTCGGCCGCGGCGACGGGGGCGGCTTGCGCGGCGGCGGGTGCAGGTTCGACCGTAGCAGGGGCGGCGCAGGCGCCGAGCAGCAGCGCGCCGGCGAGAAATCCGGGCAAGAGTTGCATCAAAGTCATGGCAAGTCCCTTTCTGAGATAGGCTGCATCGGGCGTTGGGCAGTTGCGGCTGCGGCGGCCCGCTGTGGGCTGCCGGTTCGGTTCTCCCGACGCACGCATAGGATGGCACACATCGGCGCGCGACCTGTGTCGGCATGCTTACACGAACGCGGCGAGATCGCGGGATTGATCTCCTGCATCTCCTGAATTGATTTGCCGGATTGCCGCGTGCAAGGGTATCATGCCTGCGCCGCTAAGTGTAGGGATGACACTATAAGACGCAAGCAAGACCCTGGAAGAAGCCCGTAGAAGAAGACACGAGAAGGAGCCGACCGTGAAGAGCCTCACCCCTTTTAGCTGGGAGACCGTCGCCGCACAACTGCCCGAGATGATCCGCCGCGCGCTGGCAGAGGACATCGGCGACGGCGACATTACCTCCGACGCCACCATTCCGGCGGACCTGCGCTACGCGGGCGTCTTCCTGGTTAAGGCGACGGGCGTTATCGCCGGGCTGGAGGTGGTGCGGCAGACCTTTGCGCAGGTGGATGAGCGCATCCGCTTCACCGCGCAGGTCGCCGAGGGCAGCGCCGTGCAGCCGGGCGACATCGTGGCGCAGGCCGAAGGGCCGGGCCGTTCGCTGCTCACGGCGGAGCGCGTGGCGCTCAACTTCTTACAGCGCATGTCGGGCATCGCCAGCCTCACGCGCCTATACGTGGAGGCCGTTGCGGGGACGCACGCGCAAATCCTGGACACGCGCAAGACGGTCCCCGGCTTGCGCCTGCTGGACAAGTGGGCGGTGACGCTGGGCGGCGGCGTCAACCACCGCATCGGCCTATATGACATGGCGCTGATCAAGGACAATCACATTGTGGCGGCGGGCGGGCTGACCGCGGCGGTGGCGCGCGTGCGCGCGGCAGACACGCGCCGCCGCCCCGTCGAGGTGGAGGTCGCAAGCCTGACGCAGTTGCGCGAGGCGCTGCAGCTGGACGTCGACCAGATCATGCTGGACAACATGAGCCTGGACGAAATGACCGAGGCTGTGGCGCTGGCGCACGGGGCCGTGCCGCTGGAGGCATCGGGCAATGTCTCGCTGGAGAGCGTCGCCGCCATCGCCCAAACCGGGGTGGACTTCATCTCGGTGGGCAAGCTGACGCACTCCGTGGCGGCGCTGGATGTGAGCTTCGATCTCTCGGCGGCGTAATGGGCGCGTGGTCTGAACTGCGCTTGACCCATCGCCCGCGATTGGGTAGGATAGGGGCGTGATTACGTAAACTGGGCCGCAGCCGGCATGGCCGCGCAAAGCGCTTCGTCAGCCTGCGCGCTTTCAAGCAAGGTCAGACGATCATCTCACCAGCAGATCATCTCACCATCAGGAGGACATCATGCTAAACCCGTGGATCATGTTGCTTGTCGGTCTCGTGCTGGGTTGGACGCTGACCTGGCTGTTGCAGCGCCGCCTCGACGACAGCCTGACCGAGCAGGTGACGCAGCTCCAGCGCGAGCTGTCCGAGTGTAACATGCGTCTGGGCGAACTGGGCGCCGCGCCCGCCGTGCAAGCCGGCATCGCCGCCAGCGTCCCGGCGATGGAAACGGCCGAACTCCAAGAGCTTGCGCAAACCAAGCAGTTTGCCCCTGCGCCGCAAGCCGAGTACGTCGCCCCGCTGGTGACGGAGCCGCCTTTCGAGTCGGAAGCGGCGGATGCGGAGCCGATGGATAACGCTCAGAATGAGCCTGAGCCGATACCGGCGGATGTCGTCGAGGAAGCGCTTGGGCTGGAAGAGCCTGCACCGGAAGAAACCGTCGTGGTCGAGTCTGCCGCCGCGG
>JBBSBO010000754.1:0-1998 GCA_038251215.1 Caldilineales bacterium | reverse complement strand
TGCAACCTGTCGATTATGCGTGAAGCCAAGACGTCGGTCAAATCTATGCTCTTCGCCCGCAAAGGCGGCGTGGGCGCGCTGCTCCTGGCCGCGTTGGCGTCGCTTGTCTACCTGCTTACCCTTGCCCCGGACGTGTTGCCCGGCGATCCCGGCGAGTTCCAGTTCGCGGCCTGGCGGCTGGGCCTGGCTCACCCCACAGGCTACCCGCTCTATTTGCTGCTGGGCAGCGCCTGGCAGCACGCGGCCGCGCTGCTCGGCGTGCGCCCCGCGCCGGCGCTCAACGCGCTGAGCGCGCTCTTTGCCGTGCTGACCGTGCCGGTCATGGTGCAGTTGATGGAGGGCGCGCCGCTCGCCGGCGCGTTCTTGCGCCGCACGGTCGCCCTGTGGACGGGCCTGATGCTCGCCCTGAACCTGACCTTCTGGAGCCAAGCGCTCGTTGCCGAGGTCTACACGCTGCACGCGCTGCTGCTGGTGTTGCTGCTGTGGGCGCTGCAAGCTGCAATCCCGCCGATCGGGCCGCGCCGGTTGCGCCCGCGCCGCCGTTCGCGCCTGGCGCCGCGGCGCTTGATGCTGATTGCGCTGATCCTTGGTCTCTCCTTTGCCCACCACGCCATGACCTTGTTGGCGATCCCCGCCGTCTTGCTCTATTTGTGGACCATTGACCCGCGCTGGCATCGCCTGCCCTGGGCGACCTGGGGCAAGATCTTGGCGGCGCTGCTGACGCCGCTGCTGCTCTACGCCTACATCCCCTTGCGCAGCGGGTCGCAGGCTTCGCCCTGGCTCCATCAGCGCCTGGGCGACGGCACGCTCACGCTCTACCACAATGATTGGGCGTCGTTCCTCAACTTCATCACGGGGAGGTCGATCTCCGTGGGCTTCTACGGCCTGCGCCAGGCGCTGGGCAACGCGCCCCAGGCCGCGCAGCTGTGGCAGGCGAATTTCGGCTGGACAGGGCTGACGCTGATAGCGTTGGGTCTAGTCGTGATGGCGCGCCACCGCCGCCCGCTGCTGGTCTTGACCGTTACCTTTGCCCTCACGCAGCAGGCCTTCAACCTCTTCTATGCCATTGGCGACATCGCCGTTTACTATGTCCCACTCTATGTCGTGGGCGCGCTGTGGGCGGGCTACGGCGCAGTCGGGCTGCTGCGTCGCGCCTGGCTGGGCGAGCGGCCCCGGCATCCTGCCGACGGCGGCGCGACAGAGATGCGTTTTGACGCGGTCATGCTCGTGCTGCTCTTCCTGCTGCCCGTCTTGGCGTGGAGTACGCGCGGCGAGCGCGTCGACCAGTCCGAGAATCACACGGCGCGCGCCATGTGGTCGGAGATCTTCGCCGCCCAGCCTAGCCGGGACGCCATCCTCGTGAGCAACGACCGCGACGAGATTGTGCCGCTCTTCTACTTCCAATACGTGGAAGGCCAATGGCCCGGGCTGACCGGGCTGCACCCCTTGATCGCACCAGACGCGCGCTTCGCCGACATCGGCGCCACGCTCGACACGGCGCTGGCGGACGGCGGCGAGCAGCCGGTTTACCTGATCAAAGAGATGCCGGGCCTGGAGATCAAGTATCAGTTGCAGAGCGCCGCGCCGCCGCTGGTGCGCGTACTCGGCCCGCGTACGGCTGCGCCCGGCATCCCTGCCGGCCGCGCGCTGGGCGGGCTGACCCTGCTTGGCTATGGCTGGGAACCGGCGGCGGAGGGCGTGCGCGTGCGCCTCACCTGGCGCGTCGACCATCCGCTGGAGCAGGATTACACCACCACAGTGCAACTGCTGGACGCAGACGGCAATAAGCTGGCGCAGGACGACAGCCGCGCCGGCGGGCTGTACTATCCCTCTTCGCTGTGGAAGCCGGGCGAGCGCTTGGTCGAGGAACATGTGCTCGCCTGGCGCGGCGAGCTTCCGGCCGGCGCGACGCTGCTGGTGGGCATGTACGCCGGGCCGGACTTGCAACAACTGGGACCGCCCTTGCGCCTCGCCATTCCCCGCCTTGATTGACGCGCT
>JBBSBO010000753.1:0-2006 GCA_038251215.1 Caldilineales bacterium | reverse complement strand
TCACCGCCGCATGCAAAGTAAAGATGCCGGCCGTGCCTAGATGGTCAACGCTGCGCAAGTCTAGAACGAGATGCGGATAGGTCTGGGCGTGAACCTGGGCAGCGACGCGGGTAACCGCGGCCATCACCGCCGGGCTCCAGTCGGCGTCCAGCCGATAGGGCAGCTTTACCACATTGTCAAAGACTTGTACTTGCCGTTCCTCCGTGCCGGACGCGTGGAAGTCGGGTTTGGCGGCTCCCTGCCGGCGGACCGCAAATGGGGGGAACCAACTCAACGGACGTGTGATATCTCGAATAGCTGCCAACTGACCCTCCTGACATTCGACCCGATCCTTGCTGTATACCCGCATTCACCGGATGTTCGGCGCAACGCTAATATTCGCTTGCGAATGCGCCGCCAGTGATCGAGGGGGCAAAGAGGCGTTTGCTACGCCATGGTCGTGTCGCTATAATCCCGTATGCGGCGGGTGACAGCATAGCAGGCGTACGCTGGATTGGCAGGCACACTTTTTAGGACATTCTGGGGACATTTGTACAACCCATGGCGACGGATCTGGCGAAGTTCGGGCGAAAATTGCGCGCACTGCGTAAACAAACCGGCTTGACCCAGAGGCAACTGGCGGAGAGTCTGGATAGTTTGGCGCAGAGCGGACCGGCGCACGAGTATCGCGTGGTGGATGAAACGCTGATCTCGCGCTGGGAAACTGCGCGCGCCATACAGGGGCGCCAATGGAAGCCGACTCGCTCGTATGTGCTTCATCTCATTCGTTTCTTTGTCAATTTACTGGAGGCCGAATCGGCCCACGCCTGGGCGCTTGCGGCGGGTTATCACTTGAGTTTGGCTGAATTGGAGCCGTTTTTCCCCGGCATTGCCGCCGGCACGCCGATAGATGGGGCGCCCCGTTCGTTGTCGCCTAGTTTATCGTCGTTAAGCTCCTCGCCACTAAGTTCGCCGTCGTCCACGTCGCCCTTGCTGGGCCAAGACAACGAAGTCGCCGCCCTGGTAGAGCAACTCGTGGACCGCGCCCTCCACCTAATGATTGGCTCCGATCAAGATGCGGCGGAGCAGGCGCGTGCCGGGCTGTCGGTTGCCCTGTCGATCTTGACGCAGATAGGCGCCCAGCCCGAACTGGATGTCTGGGATGCAGCCAATGACGCTGCGCTCATGCTGGAGGAGTTTGACGGCGTCACGGTCAAGCCGCCACGCTTCGCAGGCCCAAGCGACGCGGGCGCGACCGTGATGATTTTGGCTCCAGACGTTGCGCTCGCTTTTCCCACGGCGGAAGCCGCCAATCAAGCCCTGCGGCTGGTGCTGGCGCTGGCAGCTATCCCTGCCGCTAAGCCGGCATAGCCTGTCGGCGCGCCGGCGTCCGCGCTAGGGTGCATCCCACGCGCCGCCGGAATTGCCGCAATGCCGCGCCTCGGCTACACTGGGCGCGACTGTTTTCGCTCACCCGGTACAAATCCACCCCAACTTAGAGCGGGAATGAGGGGCCGCTGAATGCAGATACTGATAATCGGCGCCGGCGATGTCGGCTTGCGCTTGGGCCATCGTTTGGCTCGCGAACAACATGACATCACGATGGTAGAGGCCAACGCCCAAAACGTGGCGCGCGCCCAGGCGCAAATCGACGGGCACGTGGTGCATGGCAACGGCGCGTCGATTGAGGTCCTCATGCAAGCGCGGCTGGAAAGCGCGCATCTGGTCGCGGCGATGACGGACAGCGACGAGACCAACTTGCTCGCCTGCCAGCTGGCTAAGAAGGTGGGCAAGCCGACTACCGTGGCCCGCGTGCGCAATTCCGAAATTACTGCGTCCAATTATCCGCTCTCGCCGCAAGACCTGGGCGTCGATCACCTCATTCACCCCGAGCTGGAGGTGGCGAACGCGATTGTCGGCCTGCTGCACGCGCCGTATGCCACGTACGCGCTGGAGTTCGACCAGGGCAAAATCCAGGTGCTGGGCGTACGCCTCGACCGCTCATCGCCCCTGGTGGATCATTCGCT
>JBBSBO010000752.1:0-2008 GCA_038251215.1 Caldilineales bacterium | reverse complement strand
TCAGGCCCCTAAGCTATGGCGAAAAAGAGCAAGACCGAACAAGTGAAAACCGGGCCGCGCACCGTCGCCAGCAACCGCCGCGCCCGCCACGAATACTTCATCGAGGAGACCTTCGACGCCGGCATCGCCCTCACGGGCACCGAGATCAAGTCGATCCGCGCCGGGCGCATCAGCCTGCAAGACGGCTTCGTGATGGTGCGCGACGGCGAAGCGTACCTGATGAACGTACACATCGCCCACTACACCGAGGGCAACCGCTTCAACCACGACGAGATGCGCACGCGCAAGCTGTTGCTGCACAAAAAGGAGATCCGCAGCCTGCACGCCGACGCCACCCAACGCAACTGGACCATCGTGCCGCTGCGCGTCTACATCAACGAGCGCGGCCTGGCAAAGGTGGAGATCGGCCTGGCGCGCGGCAAGGCCCTGCACGACAAGCGCGACACGATTGCCCAACGCCAAAGCGAGCGCGACGTGCGGCGCATGCTCAAGCAAGCCTACTAGGCCGGCTGCTATGTCCGGCGAGCTTGTTCTGCCCCACGGCGCGCTGCCCCTGCCCGCCTTCCTGCCCGACGGCACGTTGGGCGCGGTGCGCGCCGTCGACAGCCAGGACCTCGTCGACTGCGGCATCCGCGGTCTGGTCATGAACACCTTCCACCTCATGCAGCACCCCGGCTCGTCCACGGTGCAGGCGCTGGGCGGGCTGCACGCCATGAGCGGTTGGCCGCACCCCATCCTCACCGATTCCGGCGGCTTCCAAGCCTATTCGCTGATCCGCCAGAACGCACGCTACGGCGCACTGACCGACAACGGCATCGTCTTTCGCCCGGAAGACGGCGGGCGCAAGCTGCAACTGACGCCCGAAAAGTGCATCCAATTGCAATTCAGCTACGGCGCCGACATCCTCATGTGCCTGGACGACTGCACGCATGTCGACGACGACCTGGCGCAGCAGCAGCTCTCGGTGCAGCGCACCATTGCCTGGGCGGTGCGCTGCAAGCGCGAGTACCAGCAGCAAGTGCGCCAACGGAAGCTCGGCGAACACGAACGCCCCCTCCTCTTCGGCGTGATCCAGGGCGGCGGCTCGCAGGAGTTGCGCGCCGAGTGCGCCGCGGCCCTGCTGGAGATCGGCTTCGACGGCTACGGCTACGGCGGTTGGCCGCTCGACGCCGAGGGCAACCTGCTGGAAGATCTGCTCGTCTACACGCGCCGCCTGATCCCAACGCAGTTTCCCATGCACGCCCTGGGCGTGGGCCACCCGCAGAGCATCGCCGCCTGCATCGACGCCGGCTACGTCCTCTTCGACTCCGCCCTGCCCACGCGCGACGCGCGCCAGGGCCGCCTCTACGCCGCGCGCGGCCAAGCCCCCGCCGCGACGGGCAGCTTCCGCTATCTCTACCTGCGCGACGACAAGTTCATCAAGGACAACCGCCCGCTGGACGAAGGCTGCGACTGCCTGACCTGTCGCCGCTATTCGCGCGGCTACCTGCATCACCTCTACCGCCACGGCGAGGTCAACTACATGCGCCTGGCGACGATTCACAACCTGCGTTTTATGGCGCGCCTGATGCAAGCCTATCAGGGCGCAGCCTAGCCATGAGCCGCGACCCTGCGCACACGGATGCGGACTCCTCGCCGGAGCTGCAAGAGTTAGTGAACGCGGTGTGCGCCTCGCCCAAATATCGCACGGTGGCCCCGGCGTTGGTGGCCGCGCTGGCTGCCGAAGAGCTGGCCAAGCGGTCCAAGCGGTCCAAGCGCAAGGACGCGCTCAAGGCCGTCAAAAACAAGCTGCACCAGGTGGCCGCGGTTTATGTAGATGCCGCGCCACCCTATGCGGCCTGGCTGAACGCCCTCCACGCAGCTGCTTCCGACCCCGAACGCCTGCGCGCCGTCTGCGCCGAGGTGATGGCGCGCCATGCCTCCACGCGCGAGCGACTGCCCATCCTCGCCCAGTTCTATGCTGCCTTGTTCGATGGCCTGCTGCCCGTGCGCCGCGTCGCCGACCTGG
>JBBSBO010000751.1:0-2008 GCA_038251215.1 Caldilineales bacterium | reverse complement strand
GGCGCAGCGCCGCCGCGAGGCTGACGGCGCGGTGGCAACCGACTATGGCTTGCATATGACGGTGCCGGCATGGCACGCCTCGCAGGCGGCGGAGCTGGTGCAGATCGCGGCGGTCGCCGCGCAGGGCTGTCCCACTTTCAAGATGTATCAGGCCTACGCCGGGATGGCGCTGGACGACGTGGCGCTCTATCGCGCCATGGCCGCGGTGTCGGAGGCGGGCGGCCGCGCTGTTTTGCACAGTGAGACCGGGCCGCTGCTGGACGCGCTGCGCGAGTGGGCGGTGCGCGCGGGGCATACCGAACCGATCTGGCACGCCATCACGCGCCCGGCGCGGTTGGAGGCGAGCGCCATCCACCGCGCCACGGAGGTGGCGCATCTGGCTGACTGCCCGCTGTATATCTTTCACGTGGGCGCAGCCGAGGCGCTGGAGGAGATCCGACGGGCGCAGCTACGCGGGGTGCAGGTGGAGGCTGAAACGTGCCCGCAGTATTTGCTGCTCACAGCGCAGGAGCATCTGGGCGGCGTGGAGGGCGAGTTGTATGTGTGCGCGCCACCCCTGCGCACCGCAGCCGACCAAGAGGCGCTGTGGCAGGCACTGGCACGCGGGGAGGTGAACGCGGTGAGCACCGACCACTGCCCCTGGCTGCGCGAGGAGAAGCGGCAAGCGGACTTTGCGCAGATCCCCGGCGGCTTGCCCAGCATCGAGGCGCGGTTGGCCCTGGTCTACCACTTCGGCGTGGCTGAGGGGCGGCTCAGCCTGGCGCGCTGGGTGGATGTCTGCTGTGCCGCGCCGGCGCGCCTGATGGGTTTGGGCGGCAAGGGGCGCGTGGCGCCGGGCTACGACGCCGACATCACGATCTTCGACCCGGCGCGGCGCAAGCGCATTGACGCGGGGTCGCTGCACGAAGCCGCGGGCTGGACGCCGTATGCCGGGCTGGAGTTGGAGGGTTGGCCGCGCACGGTGCTGTTGCGCGGTAGCGTCGTCGTCGAGGATGAGACCCTCGTAGTGGCCGACCGCGGGCGCTTTGTGGCGCGTCGCCTGGCGGGCTGAGCATGTTTCTCTATCTCTCCAAAGTCGTGCCGCTGCTGCTCTATCCGCTGGGGCTGGCGTGTATTTTTGTGCTGGCGTCGGTGTGGGCGCGACGGCGCGGCGCGTGGGCGGCGACCTTCGGCATTGCGGCGCTGGCGCTGTTGCTCGTTTTCAGTAACGGCTGGGTGGCGGGATGGTTGGCGAGTACGTTGGAGTGGCGGCTGCTGCCGCAGGGCGACCTGCCCCAGGCGGACGCCATTGTACTCTTGGGCGGGGGCACGCGTGCCCAAGAGTATCCGCGCACGATGACCGAGGTCAGCGAGGCGGGGGACCGGCTGTTTCATGCCGTGCGCCTCTATCGTGAGGACAAAGCGCCGCAGATCATCGTGACCGGCGGCGCCATCGAGTGGATGGGGTCGGCCGCGCCGGAGGCCGAGGGCATGCGCGAGTTGCTGGAGTTCATGGGCGTGCCCAGCCAGGCGATTGTATCCGATGCCGCCGCGCGCAATACGTATGAGAATGCACTGAACGTGCGCGTCCTCGCGGACGAACTGGGCGTCGAGCGCATCCTGCTGGTGACGTCGGCGCTGCACATGCCGCGCGCGGCGGCGATCTTCCAAAAGCAGGGCTTTATCGTGATCCCGGCGCCGACGGACTTCCTTGCCACGCAGCCGGCTGCCGGCGCGCCGGGCAAAGGCATTGGCGGGGCGCTGTACCAACTGTTGCCGGACGCCCAATATCTGGAGATTTCGACGCGCGTATTTAAGGAATATCTGGGTATGGCGGTCTATCGGGCGCGCGGCTGGATGTAGCGGCGCCATGGGGACAAATAAAGGACCTGCCGCAGAGGTCGCAGAGAACAGCCAACAATTTCGCGGGTCAACACCCATGATCCTGGGTCGATTTCTTCGCTCTATCCACCCGAGACGCTCCGGTATTACCTTTTTGCCCTTGTTTTTCCTCTGCGTACTCTGCGGT
>JBBSBO010000750.1:0-2010 GCA_038251215.1 Caldilineales bacterium | reverse complement strand
TTGAAAGACTGCTTCGGGTTATGGATTTACAACATACTGGAACATCACACCGGCATGTCAACCATCGGGGAGACGCAACAGCCGGCAGGTCACAAACACATATAGACCGCTACACAGGATGGATTCGCAAAACCGGATCGCTCATTGATTGAAGTTGGTTAGCCACAACTTCGGCGGCACAAACGGAAATTCACGCCCAAGGGTCACGCACAGATAGCTCTGTTAGGGAGGCTTCGTGAGCGTTGCGCAAGGATTATAGGGGATTGCGCAAAATTCGTCAATGCCGAATTTCTCTGTTTCGCTGTATAACACAAAGCGAAGCCAACCGCCGCCTGATCTAGCCGACTGATCTAGATGCGCCGGGCGACCAACACGTCGCGCTGCTTGATCACGCGGTCCACGCGATGCGCAAGTTGGTCGTAGGGGCCGGCATTCAGCACGGCCAGCGCGGGCTGCGCAGCGACGGCTTCGACCATCTCGTCGCGGCCAAAGCGCGTCGCATCCCAGGCAAAGACAAGGCTGCCGCCCACAGGCAGCAGCGACGCCCACACCGGCAAGCCGTCGGCGAGCAGCTCCGCCGGGCCGCGGCTGTGTTGAATGCCATAGGGCAGGTCGGTCACAATCAGATGGGGTTTGAAGCCGGCAATCAACGCGGCGGAGTCCAGCGTATCGCCCAGCGCCAGCACGCAGCGGCGGCCCGGCTTGGCGCCCAAGCTGAAGGTCCAGCGCCAGCCCAGCTTACGCAGGCGCTCCTCCTTCTCTTGGACGCGGATACGCTGCTCGCGCGCGAACTGGCGCACAAAGGCCGCCGTCGACTTCACGTCCTGGTCGCCCTGCTCCACGCCCGCGGCCTCCGCCCCCAGCATCAGCGCGGTGAAGAGCGTCGTGCCGCCGCCTGCCAGCGGGTCGAAGACGCGCAGATCCGACCACGGCGTGGCGGCGAAGGCGCTGCTGAAGCGCGCCACGTTGCACAGGAAGTGTGTGAACAACTCGTTGGTCTTGCCGCGGTAGCGCCGCGTGATCGCCAACTCGGCGGGCAACGCGGGCGTGAAGCCGTTCTCCAGCGGGCGCAGGAACGGCCCCTCCACCCCGCCGACTGCGGCATAGGCCAAAAAGAAGGCGCTTGTCATGGCCAGCGCGCCCAGCTCACGGCGGTCGCGCGCGTCCAGTTCACCCAGCAGCTCGCAGCTTAGGTAAACTTGGCCGCCCAGCGTCAGCGGCTCGATCGCGCCCAGCTTGGGGCCGACGGACGACAGGCGCAGCTCGTGCGGGGCCAAATCCTCGGCGAGCGCGCTGTACTGCGTGCTGCGCTGCGGTGCGATCTGCGCCAGCAAGGTTGGCATCGGGCCGCCTCCATCCATCACGCGGGCCATTACTCCGGCAAGACGAAGCCGCGCGCTCGGTAGGCGTCGGCGGCCTCGCGCACAAAGGCGGCGGTCTGCGGCGCGCCATAGCGCTCGGCGAGCCGCTCGGCGAGGGCCAAGAGCGCGGCATAGGTGGAGCGGCGCGGGCGCAGAGCCTCGTACATCGCCAGCAGCTCGGTGTTGGGCACAGCGGTTAACTCTGCCGCGCGGCGCAAGTTCTGCGCCAGCTGCACAAAGCCCGCCTGCTCGGCGATACCGGCCTGGGCGCGCAGCGTCTCCGGCGTGATCTGCAAATCTTCGATCGACAGCTCACCCGCGGCCACGGCGGCCAGGTCTACGTCTGCCAGCAACCGTCCTCCCGCAGTAGTCAGTCGCTCGGCGGCATGCTCCATCAGGGGATACTTATCTGCAAGATCATGTGCTTGGCGTTGGCTCAAATCTCCGGCTCCCAGTCAAAGAAAAGCTCGACAGGCGGCTCGTCGCGGATCTGCTCCGTCTCGCGCTGATGCAGCAGCGTCGTCTTGACGATCAGCCGCAGGCGTGCGGCGTTGTCGATCTTCACGCCCACCGGCTTGACCGGCGCGCCCTGCGCATAGCGGGCGGCGTTGCGCCCGATCTCGCGGTAGGTCTCCAGGGTCAGGCTGGG
>JBBSBO010000749.1:0-2019 GCA_038251215.1 Caldilineales bacterium | reverse complement strand
GCTCGCGCAATTGAACTGCCAGATCGTCATCCTCTTCCTGCGCGTAACGCACCACCGCCTGATGGAATGGCACGGGGGTCTTGGGATCGTTATAGGCCAGCCGGATGCGGGCCAGATCGTCATCGGCGTTGGGCAGATTGGCCAGCGGGCTGCGGAGATACGACGCCAGTGGCAGATCCTGTTGTTGGTTGTCCAGCACATGAAGCAGCGAGAGCATGTCGCGCACTTCGATTGATTGAAAGAACCCCGCCCCGCCGTCGGTGTGGACGGGGATGCCGTGTCGGCGGAGCATCGACGCGAACTGCTCAGCCTTGTATTGCAGCGAACGCAGTAGGATGACGCAATCGCCGTACTCGATGGGGCGCGGGGCGAAGCCATCGCCGGCGCGATCCATGACGGTCATGCGCGGCGAAAGCGGGCCGCCTGCGACCAGCGGCGCGGCGCCGGTCAGCTGCTTGATGCGGCGGACGATCAACATGGCCTCGAGGTCGGTTCCGTCGAGATCGGTCTCGGCAAGCGGGTCGGCCTCGTCCTCCGCCTTGCTGTTGCGGGGGCGGTCGAGCAGATGCAACTCGATCGGCGCGCCGGTGAACGCATCGGGCAGATTGCCCGGGGGATAATCCGCGCCGGCGACGAGGCGGTGGCGGTCGTCGTATTCGATCTCGGCGGCGGCCTTGCGCATCAGGCGCTCGAAGACGGCGTTGATGGCGTCGAGCAGCGGCCCGCGGCTGCGGAAGTTGCTGCGCAGGTCGATCACCTTCACGCCGGCGTCATCATCGGCGGCGCGATAGCGCGACTCGCGTTCGAGAAACCGGCCCGGCTCGGCGAGTCGGAAGCGGTAGATGCTCTGCTTGACATCGCCGACGCAGAAAAGGTTGGAAGAAGGGGGACTGTCCCCCTTATTTTGGCATTCGGTGCTGACCAGATGAAGGATGGCGTCCTGCACTTGATTGATGTCCTGATATTCATCGACCAAGACATGGCGGAAGGCGCGGTGGCAGGAGCGGGCGACATCGGAGGGGGAGAGGTCGTTGTGATTTGGGTCGCGCAGAAGCTGGAGCGCAAGGCGTTCGAGGTCGGAAAAGTCCAGTGCTCGAGCGGCGCGCTTGGCCTGGGTGTAGCCGTGCGTGAAGTCGTTGACGAGGCTCAAAAAGGCGCGGGCGTGAGGCAGGGTGGCCTGCATGGTCTGTTGCCATTGGGCCTCAGTGAAACGCAGATTTCCGAGGAGGGTTTTGTCTTTGATCGCATCTTGGGCGCGCTTGACCAGCGAGTCGGCCAGATCGTATCCCGGCGTGTCCTTTTTGGCGGAAGGACGCTTGGGGCAGGCGAATTGCGCGATCTCTTGAGCGACCGCGTCATATCCTTCCTGCTCGATCAAGCCTTTCCAGTCTGCGGCGTATCCGGCCAACTCTTGGACATAGCCTGCGTATTTTTCAAACCCGGCCGGCATGGCGGTGACGGCGGCGTCGCACTCGTCAAGGATCACCTGAAGCCGTTGATTGACCCAGCGCAGGTAGTATCGGCCAAAGGCGGACTTGGCGAGGGGTTCATCCGCCGCCTGCTCGATCCGCGCAAGTGAGGATGCCAGCCAGGCGTCGGGATCGACGAGGCTGGTGAGCAACTGGTGGGTGGAGACAACCCGACGCATCAGGGTTTCATCCTTGCCGCCGCCGTAGGCGTCGAGGAAGGCTTCGAACTCGCTGTCGCCGGCATCGTGGCGGGACATGAACAGATCTCGCACGACTTCATCGCGCATCAGCAGGCCCTCATCCTCATCCAGCATGACGAAATCGGGATCGAGATCGAGGCGGTGGAAATGATGGCGGATGAGCCGCGCGCAGAAGCCGTGGATCGTGCTGATCGAGGCGTGATCGACGAGGCGAAGTTGGCGCTGGAGGTGTTCATCGTCGCTGCCGGCGGCTTTATCGCGGATTGCATGTTCGATGCGGCTGCGCATCTCGGCGGCGGCTGCTTCGGTGAAAGTGACCACCAGCAACTAGTTGATGTCGCAGCGATCTT
>JBBSBO010000748.1:0-2020 GCA_038251215.1 Caldilineales bacterium | reverse complement strand
TGGTCCAGGCTGATGACGCCCTGTTGCAACAGGTCATCAATCGTGGCCCACGTGCCGGGATCGCCGACCAGCTTCTCGGCAATGCCCCCAGCGGACGAACTGCGCTGCCCCAGCGCGTCGATAGCGCCAAACGTGGACAGGACGCCATCCAGGCCCTGCGCGGCGTCCTGGAGGCCGTCAGCGAGCCGCAGGAGCGATCCGCCGGCGCTGTCTACGGCAGGGTCAATCCGCTGCAGCGTGTCCAGCACGTCCTCGCCGGGCTGCGTCATCTTGGCAAACGCCTGTGACGCGCCATCGACGCCGGGGACAAGTTGGTCCAGGAAGGTGTTGGCAAGTTCGGCGGTGTGTTCGGCGAGGGCGCGCTCTGCCTCTCGCGCCGCATCCAGTTGCTCGCCGTACGCCTCAATCTCGGCGCGGGCGTTGTCATCGAGCCCCAAACCAAAGCCCATGCCGGAGGCCATGGATGGCGCTAGAAACGCCTCATTCGCCTTGTTGATGGAATCCGCAAGCGCGTTGTACCGGGCGCTTTGGCCTTCCAGCCCGGCAATGACATCAGCCCGTGCCGCGAGCTTCTGTGCTTCGGTCAACTCCTCGGTTGCTTGCGTTGCCTTCTGGAGGGATGCGACGTACTGCGCCTGATTGTTCGCCAGGTAGTCAAGACCTTCGGCGTACTGCGCCTGCGTGATACGGCCTTCGGCGTACGCGGCGTTGAGGTTCTTGATCGCCTCGTCGATGATCTGCGCGCCGTCACCGTTGTAGGCCAGTGCGGCGTTGAGATCCTCCAGCATCGCCGTCGCGTCGTCACCGCTCGTGCGAAACGACTCGGTATCGGTTTCGAGGCGATTCATCGCCGCAATTAACGGATTCATGCCGTCGGTCGCGACGTTCTGGTAGCTCGTCGCCAACAGCTCGTTCGCGTGCGCCTGCTCTGCCGCCGTAAGCGTGAGCTTGTCGGCGTTCGCCTGCATCTCCTGCGTCGTGGCGAGCGACGAGTTGGAGATGTTGCCAAACATGTCGGTCGTAACGACGCCCATTTCCTTGAGCGAGGCGATTTGCTCATCAATGGGGAAGTCAAACCGGATGTCTTGCGCGGCGAGCTGTTGCTGCGCGCTTTGCGTCTCCTGAATGGCGGACGCGAGCGTCGTGTAGGAGTCGGCGAGCGCGGCGTTGGCAGCCTCGTTGTCTGCCCACGCCTTGATGACAATGCCGGCGGCAACGGCGACGCCGGCGAGAACGATGCCGACGGGGTTGATGGCTCCAGCCAGCGCACCAACGCTGCTCCCCAGGCTGGAGAGTTTGCCGCCAGCCTGCGAGAGACTGGCAATCATCTTGCCCGCGCCGGCGCCAATGGCCGGCAGCACCAGCGCCAGGTCTGCAAAGCCAGCGGTAACGCCAGCGACCGGCCCGAGCGCCTGCCCGATATTCGTCGTGATGTCCTGGAAGGCGTTTGCGGCCTGTGCGGCCTGCCCGGCAGCGGTCTGCGCGGCTTCCCCGGCCGCGCCTTGCGCATAGGCGCTCTGATCCAATAGCGCATTGAGGCGGAAGTGCGCCGCCTCTTCGTTGCTCATGGACAACGTGACGTTTTCGCGGTCAATCGCCTGCTGGTTGAGCGTCAGGCCGAGCGCCTCGGCGGACTCTGCCTCACCACGCATGGCGCTACTCGTGCGCTGCACGGCGTCGGAGAGCGATGTGCCGTGGATCGTGGCCAGGTCCGCGCTGACCGTGATGAGCTTCTGGACCTCATCCGCCGTGAAGCCGTAGTTCTGCGCCAGCGTGGCGGCGATCTGCGCCGCCTGACGGGCATCTTCGTTGCTGAACTTCGTGCTGCCCTGGAGGGCGTTCGTGAACTCAAGAATGCCATCAGCAGCATCGCCGTAGGCCTTCTTGATACCGTCAACCTGCCGCCGCTGGTTCTCGGCTTGTGCCCCGAACTTGGAAATAGCGGCAATGCCGGTGCCGAGCGCCGCGCCAATCTTGGTCGCGGAGTCGCCCAGCTTCTCCATACCGGTGGCGGCCTGGG
>JBBSBO010000747.1:0-2020 GCA_038251215.1 Caldilineales bacterium | reverse complement strand
TCAGGCGATCTTCCTGCCCTGGCAGGCGCGCCCGGACCGCGACGCGGCCTGGCATGCACGCACCAAGGCCGAGATGCTCGCCCCGCGCGGCACGGATGACGATTTCTCTGCGGAGTATCCGGCGACGTCCGAAGAGGCGCTGGCGCCGGAGAGCCTCGACCGGCGCCTCCCGTACGCGTGGATCGAGAAGGTGCTGGGAGATCAAAGCAAACCGCAAGGGCGCGAAGAACGCAAAGAACAGCAGCAGCAAGAAAAAGAAAAGCCATTTACCGCAGAGGGCGCAGAGGACGCGGAGGACAGCAGAAAGAAGGGGCGTGACGAGGAAACCTCTGTGAGCCTCTGCGGACTTTGTGGTGAACAGCTTGGGCCGGCGTTGCCGGGGCTGGAGGTGTATGTGCAGCCGCAAGCCGGGCGCGTGTATGTGATCGGGGCGGACCCGGCGGAGGGCAACCCGCACTCGGACGAGTCGGCGGCGACGGTGTTGGACGCATTGAGCGGCGAAGAGGCGGCGTGCCTGGCGGGCCGCTGCGAGCCGACGGTCTTTGCGGGCTATTTGGGCCGGCTGGCGCGCTGGTACAACGGGGCTGCCATTTTGCCCGAGCGCAATAATCACGGCCATACCGTGATCGCGGCGCTACGCGAGGCGGGTGAGCACCGTGTGCTGTGCGGGTACGACGGCAAGCTGGGCTGGCTGTCGAATGTGAAGGGCAAGGTGATCCTGTACAACCAGGCGGCGGACGCCATCCGCGACCAAGCGGTGACGTTGCACAGCCGCCAGACGGCGGCGCAGTTGGCGTCCATCGAGGCGAGTACGCTGCGCGCGCCCGCCGGTCTGCACGATGATCGCGCCGACAGCTTCGCGCTGGCTGTGGCCGCGACCGCGGCGAGCAAATACGGCCTGGCTGCGGCGCACGTTGTCCCTGCCGCCGATCCATTGGCGGAGATCGATTCGCGGCCGTTCTAACTAGGCCACTGATTGAGTGGATCAAATAGATCGGCACAGATTGATCTGTGAATATCTCTTGCATCAGTGTTGATCAGTGTCCGCTTCTTCTAATCATTTTTCTAATCAAAGGCAGTTTTTACTTAAGCCAAGTATGGAGGAAACGATGCCAGAAAGCCGTTATCCACGCATGAGCCTGTCGATACGTGAGGCGACAAATATCCTGCGCACTTCCCTGCGCGCGCCTATGCAAAGCGTCGCCGCGTGGCGCGCTGCGCGTAGCGAGCATAGCCTGGCGGCGGTGAGCGCTGTGCCGGTCGGGTTGGCAGGCGACGGCCTGGCGCTGCGTTCGGCGGGCGCGCCGATTGACAAGTCGTGGGGCGATCTCCTGCAGGAGTTAACGGACGCACGCGCGGCCTGGCAGCAGAACCCGCTGGCGCGCCGCATCGTCGGGCTGACCACTTCCTACACGGTGGGACACGGCATCACCCTGCAGTCCCCCTACAGACCCCTCCAGCGCTTCATCGACGAATTCTGGCAGCACAACCACATGGAGGAGCGCATCGGCGAGTGGAGCGACGAGCTGGCGCGCAGCGGCGAGTTGTTCCCCGTGCTCTTTACCGACGCGCTGAGCGGCATGAGCGCCGTGCGGACAGTGCCTGCCTGCCTGATCGAGGCAGTCGACTACGACGCCGATGACTACGAGCGCGAGCTGCGCTATCGCGAGTGTACGCCGATTGGCGCCGCCGAAAAGTGGTGGCGATCTCCTCAGGTGGGTGGGGACAACGGCGACGTGCGCATAGGCGGGCCGGTGATGCTGCACTTCGCCGTCAACCGGCCCATCGGCGCGGTGCGCGGCGAGTCGGACCTGGCGCCGATCTTGCCGTGGCTGCGGCGCTACAACCGTTGGTTGGAGGATCGCGTGCGCCTGAACGCGGCCATGCGCTCGTTCCTGTGGATCGTCCACGCGCCTAGCCGGCTGCGGGCGGAGCTGCAAGAGCGGTATCGCATGGCGCCGGAGCCGGGCAGCGTGATCATTGCCGAGCAAGATGCGGAGACGTGGCAGGCTGTCACGCC
>JBBSBO010000746.1:0-2020 GCA_038251215.1 Caldilineales bacterium | reverse complement strand
GGTTGGCGCTTGGGAACAACTCTTGCCAGCCGCCGGCGTAGTGGCGCTCGAAGGCGCGCTCGCTGGTGCCCTCGCGCGGGGGCGCGCCGGGCGGCTGGAGGCCCCAGTGCGCTTGGAACATCGCGTCCACGCCGCTGGGCCGGTGGATGAAGTTGAGGATCTCGGCCCCGCGCTCCGGCAAGATCACGATGCGCAGCAGGCTGTTCTCTAAGATCACCGCCCGCCAGCCGGTGAGGGTGTCGAGGATCAGGCGGCAGTCGGAATTCGCAGGCATAGGCGTTGGCTCCCGTGCGCGTTAGAAACTGACCGGCAGCTTATAGAGACCGCGCAGCAGGCCGTGCGGCCGCCATTCCAGCGCTTCGGCGGTGAGGCGCAGGTTGGGCAAGCGGCGCAGCACCGTGCCAATCGCAATCGGCACTTCCAGGCGGGCCAGCGGCGCGCCCACGCAGAAGTGAATGCCAAAGCCGAAGGCAATGTGCCGGTTGGGCGTGCGCGCCAGGTCGAACTGCTCGGGGTTGGGGAACTGCTGGCCGTCGCGGTTGGCGGCGCCCATCATCTGCAGCACGTAGTCGCCCTTGCGCAGCCGCGCGCCGGCGTACTCGTAGTCCTCGGTCATGCGGCGCGGGTTGCGCTGCAGCGGGCCCTCGTAGCGCATCATCTCCTCGACGGCCGAGGGTAATAAGCTGGCGTCGGCCCGCAGCCGTTCGAGTGCCTCAGGCTGGCGTAATAACGTGTAGAGGCCGCTGGAGATCAGGTTGGTGGTGGTCTCGTGCCCGGCGATGAGCAGCGTCACGCACGTGGTCAGCAGCTCGGCCGGCGTCAGCCGGTCGCCCTCCACCTCCGCCTTCACCAGCTCGCTCAACAAGTCGTTGCGTGGCGCGCGGCGGCGGTCGTCGAGCAGTTCAGCCAGGAAGTTGCGCATGGCGATCAGGTGCGTTTGCGAGGCGTCGAGCACCTCCGGTGTGACAAAGCCGCTGCCCTGAAAGGCCAGCACGCCGTCCGACCAGACCTGGAAATCCTCGCGCGTCTCCGGCGGCACGCCCAAAATCTCGGCGATGACGATGGCCGGAAGCGGGTAGGCGAAGTCGCGGATCAGGTCCATCTGCCCGCCCGCGCTCACGTTGTCAATCAGCTCGTCCACCAACACCTGGATGCGCGGCTTAAGCAGCTCGACCGTGCGCGGCGTGAAGGCGTGATTGACCAGCGCGCGCAGCCGCGTATGATTGGGCGGGTCGGCGTTGATCAGCCCGCCAGTGAAGTGATTCTCAAACGGCCGGAAGTGCGGGCGCAGCTCTTGTGGCAGCCGGTCGAGCACGGCCAGCACGCGGCCCTGGCTAGAGAAGTGCTTAACGTCGAGCATGGTAGCCACCACGTCGTCGTAGCGCGGGATCAGCCAGCCGCCCAGCGCCTCGCTCCACGCGCAGCGCACTTGGTTGCGCAGCTCGGCGTAGATCGGGTAGGGGTCTTGGTAGAAGCCCGGCGAGACGAGCAAATCGTCTAGCGCGGGTGAGACTGTGGCAGACATGGGTGCGCCTTTCGGTAGCCGTGCAGCCGTGCTCAACCTGGCCCGGCCGGGCGGCAAGACGCCGGCTCCCTGAGCGGGCCGGCGCGCGGCTAGTATACGCCCAAGTGTGAAAAAACAGACTGGCGGGTGCCCGTCTCCAGCGCGGGCCGCCTTCAGTTCGTTATGGTAGGATGACGCCGATGCGACGCGGACGATCTCACCACCAGCAGGGCGGTTAGCATGGCGCCCAGAGCGGCCTATGTCATGGGCATAGACCTGGGCACGTCCAGCGTTAAGGTCGGCCTGTTCGATGTGGGCGGGCGGCCGGCATCCTTCGGGCAAGCAGCCTACGCCATCACGCGCGGGGCCGATGGCGCCGCCGAGCAGAACTTGGACGACTATTGGCCCAGCGTCTGCCAGGCGGTGCGGCAGGCGTTGGGCGCCGCGCCGCGGGCCGAGATTGCGGCCGTGGGTCTGAGCGGGCAGGTTGGCACCCATCTGCTGCTAGACCGGGCC
>JBBSBO010000745.1:0-2028 GCA_038251215.1 Caldilineales bacterium | reverse complement strand
GTAGCCCTGCAGGAAGCATTCCGTCTCGCTCGCGCTCACCAACCCGCGCGCGATGCCGCCCACGACGAACATCAAATCGCGCTCCTTGGGCGCGAGCATCGTCTCGTCCCAGTCGATCAGCCACAGCTGCTGCGCCGTGTCCACCAGCACATTCCACGTGTGCAGGTCGGCGTGGCATAAAACGCGCGGCAGCGACGCCTGGCGCAGATGTGCGCCGCGCGCGTCGGCGCGCTGCGTCAGCGTGCGGATAACGCCCTGCTGTGTGCGCCAGAAAGCGGACATCTCGCGTTGCGCGGGCGAGGCGAAGTCCGCCGCAGCCACGGCAGCCTCCAACGCCGGCATCAGCTCGCGCCGGCTAGGGATAAACGCCTCGCGCGGCATGGCTTGCAGCAAGTCCGGCGGCAGCTGGGCGGCGTGGACGCGCTGCGTCACCGCGCCCAGCGTGCGCCACTGCCCCTCGGACAAACCCGACTCCACGCCTGTGCGCCCCTCAACAAAGGGGTACAGGGTCAAGGCGAAGTCGTCGACCGTCACCCACAGTGTGCGGCGGAGCGTAGGCAGCGGCGCCAGAATATGCGGTACGCCGGTCGCGTGCAACAAGTGCGGAACGCGCAGGCTGGGCGCGCTGAAACCGGAGCCAGCGCGCAGCTTAAGCAGATACGCCGCCCCCGCCGTCTCGACGCGATAAACCGCCGAGAACGCGTCCGCCCCCAGCGCCAGAAAGGTCAAGGCGCGGGCGCAGACGGCATAGTGCGCCTCCAGCGCGGCGACGAGCGTCTGCTCGGCAATCTTGGGCGCGTCACGCATGGCGCACGCTTTTCTACTCCTCGACGAAGCCGCCGGCCTCCGCCTGCGCCAAGACGGCGAGGATCATATCCGCCAGCGCCTGCGCCGACTGCGCGCTGAGTTCCACGGCGACCCTAGCCCCCACGCCCTGCGCCTCATTGACGAAATCCAGGTTCAGAGCGTGCGCCAGCGGCGCGTTGAAGGGGTGGTCGTAAGAAACGTTGGCCTGGCGCACCTCGAACCAGCCCGACGCGCCCTTGCCGCTGCCCTGCACCTCGATCTGCTCTGCGATCATCGTACACATAGTTGTTCTCCCTGGTTGCTCTCCCTGCGCATCGCGCGGCGCGTGGCCGCGCGCGCGGCTTACTTTGCCGCAACGCTCAGATATTTGTCGAAGAAGGCGAACACCCGCTTCCAGCCGTCCACCGCCTGCTCCTGGCGATAGGCGGCGCGGTCATAGTAGAAGAAGCCATGCCCCGCGTTGGGGTACATGTGGAAGTCGTAATTCTTGCCGTACTTCTTCAACTCGGCCTCCTGCTGCGCCACCTGTTCCGGCGAGGGGCTGCGGTCCTCCTCGCCGAAAAGGCCTAGCAGAGGGCACGATAGGTCTGCGGTATAGGCGAGAGGCGCGACCGGCTGCTTTTCGTTCAGTTCCAATTCCGCCATCACCACGCGCCCGCCCCACAGGTCGGCGACGGCGTCGAAGCCCTGCACGCGACAGGCGGCGAGATAGACGTGTCGCCCGCCGGAGCAAGTGCCGAAAGCGCCGACCTTGCCGTTGCTGACGGGCAGATTGCGCACGACATGCATGGCCCCTGCCAGGTCGCCCACGGCCTGGTCGTCGGGTACGCCCTTGGCCGCGCGCGCCTTGGCGGCGACATCTTCCGGCGTGCCGTGGCCCTCGCGAAAATAGAGGTTAGGCGTCAGCGCGATGTAGCCGTGATAGGCAAAGCGGCGCGTGGCCTCCTTATACCACTCATCCCAGCCCGGCGCGTGGTGCGCCAGCACGACGGCGGGAAACGGCCCGGGACCGAGCGGCCGCGCCAAATAGGCGTTGATCCACTCGTTGCCGGCGCCCTGCATCGTCACCGTCTCCGCCAACATGCCTTCGTATTGATCGGTCTCGTATTCGTACATTGGTTGTCTCGTTTCCTCTCCACTCAACAGAACCACTCGAAAGCAAACTGCAAAGATATTGTGTTGCAAGTCAAGGGTCGGCTGGTGCAGAAAGGTAGAGAGGAT
>JBBSBO010000744.1:0-2042 GCA_038251215.1 Caldilineales bacterium | reverse complement strand
CGTCGAGGCGCTTCTTGTAGCCATCTTCGGTGCCCGGCGCGGCCCAGTCATACTCGGCGGCCTGCGGCGCAGAGGTGGTGAGGATCGCCTGCAAATCCTTGAGCGGCTGGCCGGTGACAATGCTGGCCTCCCACGGCTGGTAATTGCACCCCGACGCGGTCCAGCGGGCGGTGTCCATCACCCGGCGGATGGTGGCCAGATCAACCGGCTTGTCGAGATAGGTGCGGATTGATCGGCGGGTGGTAACAGCTTCGGTGACGTTCATTATGGTTCCTCGGACATGATCGTGTTGATGTCGCGTCGTCCATGCAAGTAGCGCAGGATCGTGACCCGCTCTGCCCCCATTTCGAACAGGATCAGGTAACTTCCGAAGCGAGCTGTGCGCACAGCATTGCCCCACTCGGGGCGTAAGCGATAAATACCAGGCTGCGCCGCGATCAGGGCCGTATGGCCGAGCAATTCGGCGATGTAGGATACTGCGCGCTCAGGATTGTCGCGGGCAATGCTATCGCCAATGTCGAGCAAGTCGACCCGCGCATCAGGCGTAAGATCGAAATTCACGCTTCGCGCCGGGCCATTTCTTCGGCCGCAACCCTGGCAACCAATTCGCGCACTTCAGCGAACACAACTTCTGCCGGGATGGTGCCGCCAGCGCGCGCCCTGTCGAGCATAGTGCGCATGGCAGCATTTGACTGTTCAACCCGCTCTTGCTCGTCGGACCAGTCGCGCAGCGCCTCGCGCACGACTTCGCTGGTGGTGGCATATTCGCCGCGCTCAACAGCCGCGCGCAGCTTCGCCGCCATTTCGGCGGGCATGGTGACGGTGATGCGTTCGAGTTTGCTCATGTGTATGCAGATATCATACTTTGTGTGATCGAGGCAAATCATGTGATGAACCGACCCCGTTTTCGCCACGCAACTTCAGTAGTTCATCGGGATCAATAAACTCCTCAGCGTCAATGATCTGCAGCTCAGAACCCAACAGCAGTTGAGTCAATTCTACGGCACGAGAAATCTCCTCCACAGCGGCGTTCACCTCAGCAAGAGAGTCGCCGTCCACCGTTGAGGCTTCCATCGCATATCCGACAGCAAACATAAGGCCTTCGAGGCGGAGCCCTACGTCGACAAGCGAGACCATTATGCGTTCACTATCTTCCGGGGATCGATCAATCAGGCGGGAAATATAGGGCTGAACAAACTGAAGTTTAGACAAGCCTACTAATCGACCATTCCCGTCCCAATCATTGAGCTTTTCGGCCATGTAGTTGCATACCGCAAAAGCCCCGTGAAAGATTGCCCTCTCAACATCAGCAGCAGCATCGGACCTGTCTTGACGTTCGCGCTTGTGCTGAAAATACGCGCTCAGATGAGAGAGTAGAGCACCAGCCGCAATGCCGCCGAGACCGAAAGCTCCAGCAATCATTGCAACTTGGATCGACTCGCTCACCGCCCCCTGCCCACCTTCTCATCCTCGAACAACTCCGCCAGCTGCTCCATGATCGTGCCGCCGAGTTGCTCCACATCCATAATCGTCACCGCGCGGCGATAATACCGCGTCACATCGTGCCCGATCCCGATCGCCACCAGTTGCACCGGCGAGACCTTCTCGATCCATTCGATCACGCTGCGCAGGTGCGCTTCCAGATACCCCGCCGAGTTCACCGAAAGCGTCGAATCGTCCACCGGTGCACCGTCGCTGATCACCATCAGGATGCGGCGTTCTTCAGGGCGGTAGAGCAGGCGGCTGTGCGCCCAGATCAGCGCCTCACCGTCGATGTTTTCCTTCAGCAGCCCCTCGCGCATCATCAGGCCGAGATTGCGGCGCGCGCGGCGCCAGGGCTCGTCCGCCTGTTTGTAGATGATGTGGCGCAGATCGTTGAGGCGGCCCGGGTTCGGCGTCTTGCCATCGGCGAGCCAGGCCTCGCGGCTTTGCCCGCCCTTCCATGCGCGGGTGGTGAAGCCGAGGATTTCGGTTTTCACGCCGCAGCGTTCCAAAGTGCGCGCCAGAATGTCGGCGCTGATCGCGGCGATAGATATGGGGCG
>JBBSBO010000743.1:0-2044 GCA_038251215.1 Caldilineales bacterium | reverse complement strand
TGTTAACATGCGCCAGCAATATAGCTATGTGGAGGGCGAATGCGTTGTCGACCTGCCGCTCGGCGTAGTCTATGTCGAAATCTCGCGCGGCTACGAGGTGTCGCCCATCCGCACCCAGGTGGAGATCACGCCGCAGACCGAAGAATTGACCTTTGAACTGGATAAGGTGTTGCGCTGGCGCGAGGCAGGCTGGCTCACGGCGGACACGCACGTCCACTTCCTCAGCCCACAAACGGCACTGCTGGAAGGCCGTGCCGAGGGCGTTAACGTCGTCAATCTACTCGCCAGCCAGTGGGGTGAGATGTTCAGCAACGTTAGCGACTTCGACGGGCGCACTACCTTCGGGGCCAAAGACTTCGGCGGCGACGGCGAATTTCTGGTGCGCGTCGGCACAGAGAATCGCCAGCAAGTATTGGGCCACATCTCGCTGCTCGGCTATTCCGGGCAGATGATCCATCCGCTCTGCACAGGCGGCGCCTCGGAGTCGGCTATCGGCGACCCGCTCGAGGTAAGCATGGCGGAGTGGGCGCAGCGCTGCATCGACCAGTCGGGCCTTGTCGTGCTGCCCCATGCTCCTAACCCGCAGTTGGAGCGCGCGGCCGACATCGTGCTGGGCGTGGTCAACGCCATCGAAATGATGACCTTCAACCCGTACAACCCGTACAACCCGCAGGTCAGCCCCTATGGCTTGGCGGACTGGTACCGCTATCTCAACCTGGGCTATCACGTGCCCGTGGTAGGCGGCTCGGACAAGATGACGGCATCCTCCCTGCTGGGCGGCATCCGCACCTACGCCTATCTCGGCGACCGGGAGTTTACCTATGCGAATTGGATGGAAGCCGTGCGCCGGGGCAATACCTTCGTCACTGTCGGCCCGCTGGCCGCGATCACCGTCGACGGCGTGTCGCCGGGCGGTCAAGTGCGCCTGCCCGCAGGCGGCGGCACGGTCGATGTGAACTGGCACGTCGAATCCGCCATGCTGCCCATCGAACAGGTCGAAATCGTGGCGGGCGGACTGACGGCGGAACAGGTTAATGTGGGCGGCAAGCTCAGCGCGCAGGGCAGCGCCTCGCTCACGCTGCCCGCGTCCACATGGGTGGCGCTGCGCGTGCGCGGCAGCTATCGCGGCCGGCCCGAAGAAGTCGCGGCGCACACGAGCGCGGTGATGGTGCCGGCGGGCGAGCAGGCGCTCTTCTCGCAGCCGGATGCGCTGCGCGTGCTAGAGCAGATCGAAGGCGCCATCGCCTACGTCGACACGCTGGCCCCGCGCCCGGAAGAGCGACGCTTTAAGCAGCTGCGCGCCACGCTGGAGACAGCCTACAACCGTCTGCACCAGCGCATGCACAACGCCGGCGTCTATCACCAGCATACACCGCTGCACGGCCACGATCACCCGCACGAACACTAACGAACCGCTGCGCGCCCCGCAGGCGCGCAAAAAAAGGGGCTGGCCTTGCGGCCAACCCCTTTTTTTTGCTTGTCATCGGCTACGCAGGCTAAGCCTGCGTTCGCTTAGAGGACGCGTACGTTCGTAGCCGACGGGCCTTTGGGACCCTGCTCGACCGAGAACTCGACGCGCTGGCCTTCGATCAGGGTGCGGAAGCCCTGGGCGTCGATGGCGGAGTGGTGGACGAACACGTCGTTGCCACCCTCAACTGCCAAGAACCCAAAGCCCTTCTGATCGCTGAACCACTTCACTGTGCCGTTAATTCGCTCTGCCATTGTTGGAAAACTCCTCGGTTTTCTAGGTACTGCATTAAGATTGTCGGTACAAAACGTCGTCGTTTCCAACAAGTGAGCAAACAACGCCGTCGAGACTCGCAAGTCCGACGGCGCTTTCGTGCTTAATCAGAACTTTCAACATCTTGCAGGATGATAATACCCTATGCAGCGCGTCTTGTCAAATTGGCGACGCCGCGAAAAATACACAGTGCCGCGAGGCGCAAAGGTGCGTTTGCGTCATAGCCGATTTACGATGGCAGCGATCGCGTTAGATTATTCACTATTTGTCCTCCCCGTTCTCTGCAGTCAGTTTTTTGGCTTC
>JBBSBO010000742.1:0-2048 GCA_038251215.1 Caldilineales bacterium | reverse complement strand
CCGCGCCCTTGAGCTGAATCTGACCGACGCGACGCTCTTTTTTGAGCGCGGGCTGGCCTATGCCCAGTCGGGCGATTCCACCCGCGCCATCGCCGATTGGAGCCGGGCGATTGGGCTAGACCCCGCCTATGCCGCGGCCTACGCTAATCGCGGCCTGGCGAATGCCCTGGGTGGTCATGTGAACCAGGCCATCGCCGACTACAGCAAGGCGCTGGAGCTGGACCCGACGGACGCCCGCGCCAGCATGAACCGCGGCTTGGCCCACGCTGCGCAGGGCGACTTCGAGCAGGCTCTGCGCGACGCCGACCAGGCCGTCGTCCTCAATCCGCAGTCGGCGGACGCCTACTACAACCGCGGCTATATCCACTACCAGGCCGGACATAGCCAAGAAGCCGTCGCCGACCTCCAGAAGTCGCTGGAACTGAACCCCAACGCAGCTGATCGCGAGCAGGTGGAAGAGTTGATCCAGCGCTTGCAGGAAGCCAAGTAGCGGCGGCAGCCTTTTGTCCGAATTGAGTTGTTTGGATTGAGCCTCGAATGTGGGTAAAATGATCGTGCAGTCTGTGCATGGCAGGCTGCACGATTCTCTCGCCTATCTCATCCACGCGTCCTAGCACTGCAAGCGGAAGGTCGTTGGTTGCTCGCCTCCACTTCTCGCCCGCGCATCGGCATCGTGATCAAGGGCTTTGGCTTGGGCGGCGCGGAGCGGCTTCTCGTCGACGCGCTACCCTATCTGGACCGTGCGCGCTTTGCCTATACCTTCATTTACCTGGCCCCGTGGAAGGATGCCCTCGTCCCGCACTTTGTAAAGGCAGGCCTGCCGGTCGTGTGCATAGGCGGCGCGGCGGCGCGGACGGCACAAACCTCAGTCGCAGATCCTGCGATCGCGCAGGTGACCGCTCCGGGTTCGTGGCGTGCGGCGAGTCTGCTGCCCAGGGCTTGGCGGCGCCTGCTGGCCTTGCAGCGCGCCGAGGGTTTTGACCTCCTGCACGCCGACCTGCCCGTCGCCGGCATCTTGGCGCGTGGCGTGGGCCGGCTGCACGGCGTGCCGGTGGTGTATACCGAACACAATGTGCAAGAGCGCTATCATCCGCTGACGCGCCAGGCCAACCGCCTGACGTACGGCTGGAATGACGTGGTGTTGGCTGTGTCGGATGAGGTCGCCGCGTCGATCCGGCGCAACGGCATGGATCGACACACGCGCGTGCGCACGCTGCTCAACGGCGTGCCGGTGGAGGCGGTGCGCGCGGAGGCGAGCGGGCTAGATGACCTGCGCCACGAACTCGATTTGCCCGCAGGCAGGCCGGTCGTCGGCACGGTGGCGGTCTTTCGCCGGCAGAAGCGGCTGCTGGATTGGCTGGCGACGGCGCAGATTGTGGCCGCAGCGCGGCCCGATGCGCTCTTCCTCTTGGCGGGCGACGGGCCGGAAATGCCCGCGGTGCAGGCCGCGCTGGCGCAGCTTGGCCTGCAAGAACAGGTGCGATTGGCCGGTTTTCGCCAGGACGGACGGAGGCTGATGGCCTTGATGGACGTCTATCTGATGACGTCCGAGTATGAGGGGCTGCCCTTGGCTATGCTTGAGGCGATGGCGCTGGGCAAGCCCATTGTCGCCACCGCGGTGGGCGGCATCCCGGAGGTGATCGAGCCGGGCGAAGAAGGGTTGCTGGCGCCGCTGGGCCATGTCGAGCAGTTGGCCGCGCACGTGCTGGCGTTGCTCGCTAACCCGACAGAGGTCCAGGCCATGGGCGCGCGCGGCGCGGCCAAAGTCGCCGCGCACTACCACACACGGCAACGCGTGGCCGCGATCGAGGAGATCTATGCTGAATTGTTGCGCGGCCGTTAGCCCATTCTCGCCGACGCACGCCTGGGGCACAGCGCGATGAACCAATTAGCCGAAGCCGATCCCACAAACATCAATTTCACCGTCGCGGAGTGGACGGATGAGTCCGTGCCCGCGCTGCTGGAACTAACGCGCGCCACGTTAGGCACGGGCGGCGCGGTCGCTAAGACCGAAGAGTTCTGGGCGTGGAAGCACCAGGCAAACCCAT
>JBBSBO010000741.1:0-2048 GCA_038251215.1 Caldilineales bacterium | reverse complement strand
GTGACCGATGCCGGCGTGCGCCTGGACAGAGATTGGCTGATGAACCTGACTGCACCGTGGGCGGAGTCGGACAGCCTGATGCATGAAGCGCCGCTCGCCGCCGCCGGCTTTTTTGTGCCGGACAGCCGCACCATGTTCGAGCTAGCCATGGCGGCTACGGTGCTGCCCCAAGCGGAGGAAATCGACCCGCAGCGCTTCTTGCCCAGCAGCCGCTCGGTTGCGTTTCTCAAGATGACATGGGCCGCGGCAGGCGGCTACCCGGAATGGCTGGACTACTGTGAAGACCTGATCTTCGACTGGCGCGTCAACGCGTTGGCGGCGAACGGCGGCAGCGCATTCGTGTGGCGGCCTGACGCGCGCGTTTATTTTCGCCCGCGCGGGACGGTGCGTGCGTTCTGGCTGCAATATTACCGCTACGCGCGGGGCGACGGAAAAGCCGACCTGTGGCGCAAACGCCACGCGCTGCGCTATCTTGTCTATCTGGTCGCTGGTCCGGCGTTGGTGGCGATGTTCGTAGGCGGGGGCGTGGGGCGCTGGCTGGGTGCGGCTGGGTTGGCGGCGGGAGTTGTAGCGTATTGCCGGCGACCATGGCAGCGGCTGCGCCGGCTGAATCAGGGACTGAAGACGTTGCAGCGAGGCGCGGGCTATCTGCTGCCGCCCTTGATCCGGCTGATCGGCGACTGCGCCAAGATGGCGGGATATCCGGTCGGTCTTGTCTGGCGCTGGCGCAACCGGTCACGCGAGGAGATTCACTGGCGGCGCACGTTGGGACAGACCGATGCCGCTCCTGATTGACGGGCACAACCTGATCGGCGCAGGCGTGTTTGAGGATATCCGCCTGGCTGACGAAGACGACGAGGCCAAGCTGGTGGCGCGTCTGCGCGTGTGGAAGAGCCGCTATCCCGGCAAGATGACCGTCATCTTCGATCGCGGCATTCCCGGCGGGCGCGACCGGCTGTTGAGCAGCGGCGGCGTGGAGACGATCTTCGCGGCCGGAGCCGCCGAGGCGGACGACCTGATCCGCCGTCGTCTACGCGCGCGCAGCAAAGGGCTGGTGCTGGTGAGCAACGACGCCGCGCTCTTGCAGGAGGCTGCCGTCCACGGCGTGGAGGTGATGCGCGGCGACCAGTTTGTCGACTACTTTACGTTGCACGTGCCCGCAGCGGCGGAGGCCGGCTCCGAAGAAGATGTGCAATTGAGCGAGGGCGAGGTGCAAGAGTGGCTGGAGATTTTTGGACGCCGTCGCAAGAAGGCGCCGCGCAAGCCGAGGCCGGGCCGCCCAAAGAAGTGACGTCGCGGGACCTTTGAGGTTGGGACAAGACGGATGAGCGAAGAGCAAGCCACAAGCGAGGGTGCGCGCCGGACCGTGCCGGTGGAGTTGGTAGAGACCACGCCGGATTCCGCGGCGGCGCTGCATTGGCTACTGGCCGCGCCGTTGCTTGGCTTCCTGGCCTGGGCTTGGGTTGATCTCTTCGCGAACGCCGGCCCGCTGCAAGCGTACTGGCCGAATGTCGTATTGGCGCTGCCGGTCTATGCCGCGTTGATTGTGCTGCCCTTGGGTGTCGCGGCCCACCGCATCGTGACGTCGATGCCGCGGCTGTTTCAGCACGCGGGCTGGGACGTGTTGCCGCTGGAGTCCGTGTCGGTGGAGGAGCAATATCGGATACGCTACGCCTACGGTAAACGTCACCGCGCGCAGGGTACGCGGCGGCGGTGGTTGATGCGCGCGGGGCAGGGTTGGGTGTATATCGAGATCACGGCCATTTTTGTGGGTGCGATCTTGCTGATCCCAATCTTCTTCAGTGTGAGCGAATTCGGGTTTGGACGGTAGGCATCAAATAGAGCAAACCGCAAAGTCGCAAAGAACGCAAAGAAAAACAGCAGGTAGGTACATTCTTTGCGGTTTGCTCGTTCATGCCGCGGGCTGCGGGTGATGCGCGCCCTGGGCCAGCTCGGCGGCGAGGGCGGTGAGCGTGGCGAGGTTGTCGTCGAGGCCGGCGGCGCGGACGAGCGCCGAGCCGACGATTACGCCGTCGGCGATGCTCGCC
>JBBSBO010000740.1:0-2057 GCA_038251215.1 Caldilineales bacterium | reverse complement strand
GTGCGCGGCGGCAGCTTGGGAATGGCGCGGCTGGGCCGCGGCTCCATCTGCGGACGCACGACGGGCGTCACCTCCAACAGACGGCGGATTTCCTCGATGGCGCGTTCCAACTGCGAGTCGCGGCCCGCAGCATAGTCCTGGGGCCGGATATCCACCTCGATGTCCGGGTCCGTGCCATAGTTCTCCACGTTCCAACCGACATCCTCAAACCAGAAGCTGAACTCCGGCTGCGTTGTAATCGTGCCGTCCACCAGGGCGTTGCGCGGGTAGATGCCGATCACGCCGCCCCACGTGCGCTTGCCGATCAGCGGCCCCAGTTTCATCAGCTTGAAACTGTGGCAGAAGATGTCGCCGTCACTGCCGGCATGTTCGTTCGTCAGCGCCACCAGCGGCCCCGCCACGGACTCAATCGGGTAGGGGACCAGCCCGCCCCAGCGCGACAGGTCGTAGCCAAGCCGGCGGCGCGCCAGCTTCTCCAGGATCAACTGGCTGACATGCCCGCCCCCGTTATAGCGCACATCCACAATCAGGGCGTCGCGGTCGATCTCGGCCAAATAGCCGCGATGGAACTCCGCATAGCCCTTCGGCCCCATGTCGGGGATGTGTACATAGCCCGCACGGCCGTCGGTCGCTTCGTGTACCTGACGGCGATTGTGCTCCACCCAGCTGCGGTAACAGGCCGTCGCCTCGCTATGCACCGCCGTGACGACCACCGAATGCGAAATCTCTTCGTCTTGCGCAGCGTTTTGTGTATCAGGCGACGCATCGAATTGTGCGCCATGCTGTGCATTTTTCTGTGCATCAGTTTGTGCATTGTGCGGCCTGTGTGTCGCCGCCGGCGCGCTTTCGGGCGCGTCACCGCCGTCCGTCTCGGCGGCGGGCGATTCCTCCTCCGGGCGCGGCTTCAACGTCAAGAGCACCTCATTCCCCGCCTGGTTCACCAACAACTGCGCAGGGCCGGTCTGCGCGTCGAGCCGTTGCCCGTTGATCGCCAACAGCACGTCGCCCGGCTCGACGTCGATGCCTGGGCCGGACAGCGGCGAGTTGCTTTTGCGGTCCCACGGATCGCCCTGCAACAGCTCGCCGATGCGATAGCCGCCCGCCTCGCCGTCCCATGTCAGTTCCGCGCCCAAAAAGCCCTGCCCATAATAGGGGCGCGGGCGATAGTCGCCACCGAACTCATAGGCGTGGCTGGTGCCCAGCTCGCCCTGCATCTCCCACATCAGGTCGCTGAATTCGCTGCGCGTGCTCACGCGCTCGATCAACTGGAAATAGCGCCGGTAGACGGTCTCCCAGTCCACCTGCGACATGTCCTCTGTCCAGAAGTGATCGCGCTGCAAACGCCACGCCTCGCGGAACATCTGCTCCCACTCGGATTGGGGGTCGACGGAGACCTTGACGCGCTGCAAGTTGATCCAGCCGCTCTTGCGCGGCGCGCCGCCGCTGGGCGGTTTGGCCCCCGCGTCGATCACGCGCAATTGGCTGCCCAGCCGGTAGACAAGCTTCTTGCCGTTGGCGGACAGATCGAACTCGTTGAGGTTCTCCAGCAGCGTTTCCGCCTTGTAGTCCTTAAAGTCATAGGCGCGCAGTTCGCCCGCCTCGGGTTCTTCGCTCTCCCAGCTCTGTTCGCTGTCCAGCGCGCCCTCCAGCGGGAAGACGGTAAACAGGGCCTTGTCGGGGATGCCCATGATTTGGCCGTAACGCGCATCGGGTACGGGGAAGGCGACCACGCGGCGCTCGATGCCCTCCAGGTCCACGCGCATGGGCGGCGGCGCCTCATCATGCTTGCGCTTTCCTGCGCGCTTAGCTGTGCTCGGCGACGCCTTGCCGCCGCGCGCCGCGCCGTCCGCCGGCGGAATCAGTGCCTCGGCGTCGGCGTTGCGCAGACGGCGGCGTTGGCGCACCGTCACTCTCTCGTCGCCGCCTTCATCGTCATCATCGCCGTGCTTGGCATCCGCCTCGCGCTCGTCGTCGTCGAAGTCCGGCTTGGGGATAAACGGGTTGGGCAGGTCATCTTGCAGCGTGATCAAATAGGGCCGCATGCCCCAGGGGAAGCC
>JBBSBO010000739.1:0-2062 GCA_038251215.1 Caldilineales bacterium | reverse complement strand
CAATGCGCTGGAGCTGGGCCCGGTGTTTCAGACCGAATGGGGCACAACCCAAATCAACGCCAACATCTTTTTTGAACATGACTGGGCCTCTAAACGCGGCACGCTAGTCAAGCTTCAATGGCAAGCAATGCGGCGCCTGCAGCCCGGCGTTCGCGTGGGTCTTCGCGGCTTTGGCGAGCTGGGCCGCTGGGACGACCTGCCCCCGCCCCGCCGCCAATCCCACCGCGCCGGGCCGGTGCTGCATCTGGGCACGGGCAAGCTTGATCTTGATCTGGCGTATTTGTGGGGCAAGACGTATGGGGGGCGGGGGGATATGTTCAGCGCTCAGGTTTTGATCGGGTTCTGATTGAGGGGTTGCGTTTGCGCGCGGGAGCAGTCCGGCGGTGCGTTTTGCTCCATGCCAGGGCCAGTGGCCCTGGCGCTCGCCAGGCACAAACAGTCCACTGGACTGTTTGAGTCCGGGCTCTCTCACTCCGGCGTGACCTAGGGTCACGGCCTCCCCCTTGACTTGCGCAAAACGCACCGCCGGACTGCTCCTTCGCGGCGGGTGTCGTGCCCCAAGACGCGACCACCACGCCTCGTCCAGCAAGGGCATTGGGTGTGCCCCAAAGCGAGGTAAAAGAAGGGAGCGCAGCGGAATGACACGAGCGGCGGGGCGCACCCGATGCCCGCAGCCCCGCCCGACGGTTTAAACCAGACCCAAGCCCTCATCCAAGCCCAGGTGCACATTCATCGCCTGCACCGCCGCGCCGCTGGCCCCCTTGCCCAGGTTGTCCAAGCGAGCCATCACCAGCACCTGCGTGTCCGAACCAAACACGAAGAGATCCACCCGGTTCGTGTCATTGCAGGCCTGCACATCGAACCCGCCCTCGGCCAAGGTCTCGGCATCGCGCAGCGGCATCACGCGGATAAAACGCTCGCCCTCGTAATAAGCGGCCAGCGCCTGCTGGATGGCCTCGGGCGTCGTGCCCGCGCGCATCTGGCTCAGGTGCAGGGGCACGGTCACGCCCAAGCCCTTGTAGAAATTGCCGACGATGGGCATGAAGACCGGCGCGGTCAGCAGCCCCGTGTGCGCCATCATCTCCGGCAGGTGCTTGTGCGCCAGACCCAACGCGTAGGGGCGCGGCGACATCAGCTTGGCGTCGCCGCCCGCCTCGTACTGCGCAATCATCGATTTGCCGCCACCCGAATAGCCGGTGATCGAGGTGGCGGAGACCAGGGCCTCGGCGCTCAACAAGCCGGCGTCAACCAGCGGACGAACGGCCAGGATGAAGGCGCTGGCGTGGCAACCGGGATTGGCGATGCGTTTGGACGCCCGGATCTTGGCGCGCTGGTCGGCCGCCAATTCGGGCAGTCCGAAGGCCCAGCCGGCGACGGTGCGGTGGGCGGTACTGGCGTCGATCAAGCAGGTGTTCGGGTTGGTGATCATCGCGGCGGCTTCACGTGAAGCCGCATCGGGCAGGCACAGGAAGGCCACATCGGCGGCATTCAGCAGGCGCGCACGCTCGGCCGCGTCCTTGCGCTTGTCGGCATCGATGCGCAGCACCTCCACGTCGCTGCGCGCGGCCAGGTACTCGTGAATCCGCAGGCCGGTCGTGCCTTCTTGTCCATCAACAAACACCTTGTATGTCATGCCGTTTTCTCCTCGGTCTTCCCGCAAAATCATGAGCTTCAAAGCATAAGGCAAGCTGATGACCGCGCCACGAATCCTCCTCCTGCCGGGCTGGCTTGACTCCGACCCCGACCATTGGCAAAGCCGGTGGGAACGCCAGTTCGGCTACCAGCGCGTCGAACAAAGTGACTGGCAATGGCCTCGGCGCGGCGACTGGATGGCGCGGCTGGACGAAGTGCTGCTGGCCGACGAAACGCCGGCCGTGCTGGTTGCCCACTCGCTCGGCTGCCAGCTCGTCGCCAGCTGGGCCGAGCATTCGCAACACACCGGCCGCGTAATCGCCGCCTTGCTGGTGGCACCGCCCGACACCGAACGAGACGACACGCCGCCGCAACTGCACAACTGGAAACCCATTCAGCGCGGCAAGTTGCCCTTCGTGAGCCTCGCCAT
>JBBSBO010000738.1:0-2066 GCA_038251215.1 Caldilineales bacterium | reverse complement strand
GCGCTATCCGGTTCATCGGCGTCGAATTCCATAAACTCGCCGGTGATCGTGTACATGATGCGTTCGCAAATGTTGGTGACGCGGTCCGAAAAGCGTTCCAGGTTGTGCGCCGCCCACGACATATAGTTGGCCTGGTCGCTGCGGTCCGGGTGCGCCATCATCATCTTGATCAGCTCGCGGTTGACCTTGTTATAGAGGTCGTCGATCTGATCGTCTTCTGCCGGGATCGTCTTGGCCGCTTCCAGGTCGCGGTTGACGAATGCATCCAGCGCACGGCGCATCATGTCGGTGCCCAGGTCCGCCATCTGCTGAATTTCGGGCAGCGGGCGCACCACCGGCTCCAGGCCGAGCAGCAGCGTAATGCGCGCGATCCCCTTGGCATAGTCGCCCATGCGCTCCAGCTCGGTGGAGATTTCGAGGATGGCGGCGAGCAGGCGCAGATCGCCTGCCATCGGCTGCTGGGTGGCGAGCAGGACCAGCGTCGCTCGCTCGATGTCAAAGCGCCGGGTATTGAGCGTGCGGTCGAATTTGATCAGTCGCTTCGCCATCTCCTGGTCTCTGTCGCGCAACGAGCGCACCGCATCCTGGATCGCTTCAGCCACCATGCTCCCCAGGATGATCATATCATCCTGCAATCTTTGCATTTCACGCGTGTATTGCGTGCGTGCCATCATCAAACGGCCATCCTTTTCAGTTCGCTGCGCTCCAGCGCAGTGCGCGTTTAACGGGAATAGTGCCAATTGTAGCGCGAAGGGCGAATTGAGTCCAGCCGCACTTAGGCGGCTTGCAGCCGGCGGGACGCCCGTGCCCTAGCCGCGCTGTCGCCCGGGTTAGCCGAAGCGCCCGGTGATGTAGTCTTCCGTCGCCTTGTTCTTGGGACGAGTAAAGATCTGTGTGGTGGAGCCGAACTCCGCCAAATGCCCCGTGCGGTTGTCGTCCACCATATAGAAGGCCGTGTAGTCCGACACGCGCGCGGCCTGCTGCATGTTGTGTGTCACGATGATAATCGTATACGTCGCCACCAACTCGCGCATCAGGTCCTCGATACGCAGCGTGGCGATGGGGTCCAGCGCCGAGCACGGTTCGTCCATCAGGATGATGTCGGGCTTGACGGCGATTGCCCGTGCGATGCACAGCCGCTGCTGCTGCCCGCCCGACAGACCCAGCGCGCTCTGGCTGAGCTTATCCTTGACCTCGTTCCACAAAGCCGCGCCTTGCAGCGACTCTTCGACCAGGTCGTCCATGTTGCCGCGGAAACCGTTGATCTTGGCGCCCCAAGCGATGTTGTCGTAGATGCTCTTGGGGAAGGGGTTCGGCTTCTGGAAGACCATGCCCACATGCCGGCGCAGTTCCACCGGGTCTATGCCTGGGCCATAGATATTCTGCCCGTTGAAGACGACTTCTCCCTCCACGCGCGCGATCGGAATGAGGTCATTCATGCGGTTGAAGCAGCGCAGCACGGTGCTCTTGCCGCAGCCGGACGGGCCGATCATCGCCGTGATCTTGTTGGCGGGGATCGATAGGTTCACGTCGCTCACCGCCTGAAAGGCGCCATAATACACATTTAGATCTTTGACGACGAGGGATTGTGGGCCGGTCGGCAACGCATCATCCGCTACGCCGTCATATTGTTCGGCCTTGACGACCGGGGCATCCAATTTCAGCATCGTATTGTCCTCTGGCTATTTACATTCTCTGACTGCTATAGCGATTGCGCAGGTAGACAGCCGCCGAGTTCATCAACAGCAACATCAGCAGCAGGACCAAGCTAGCGGCCGCAGCCAGGTTCCTAAACTCGGCCTGGGGCCGGGATGTCCACTGGTAGATCTGCGTGGGCAGCACCGTAAACTTGGCGAAGGGATTGTTCGGGTCCATCGTAATAAAGGTTGACGCGCCCACGACGACGAGCGGCGCCGTTTCGCCCACGGCGCGCGACACAGCTAAGATCGAGCCGGTCAGGATGCCGCTGATGGCGTTGGGCAACACATGATGCCACACCGTTTGCCAGCGTGTGGCGCCCAGCCCATAGCTGGCCTCGCGCAACGAAGGCGGCACGGCGCGGATTG
>JBBSBO010000737.1:0-2074 GCA_038251215.1 Caldilineales bacterium | reverse complement strand
CGGAGCGCAGGCGCGCCTGCGCCGTGCCCGCCGCGTGGATCACGACCACCTCGTGCGCGTCCGGGTAGGCCCCCGCCAGCGTCAACTTCACATCCGAGGCCAGCCAGCGAGCATAGAGTTGGCCGATCAGCAGCGGGCCGGAGACGTCCGCCTTGGGGTGATTCTGCTGCGCCAGGAGCATGGCGTCCGCCACCTGCGCGCAGTCCATCAGGTCAACGCCCACGGCGGCGAAGGCCGGCGGCACAAAGCTCAGCCCGCCGCTGACGGAGACGCTCAGCCCCGCCGCCGGCGCCGCGTCCAGGATCAGGCGCGTGGTCGCCTCGCCTACCCAGGGATGCCCGGGCACGGCATAAACCACGCCGCCCGGCTCGCGCCCCAGCGCAAGGACGCGCCGCGTGATGGCGGCGTAGACATCAGCGAACTCGTCGTACTCTTCGTACAGGGCGTCGAAGCTCTCGAGGCGCACCGAAGCGGGCAACTGCGCCAGGCAAGGATGTTGCCGCGTGCGCGCCACCACGCGCGCCACGCTGGTGAGCATCTGCCATACGCCCAGCGTCAAATCCTCTGCCGCGCCCGGCCCCAGCCCCACAATGCGGATATCCGCCGCTGGCATCGCCAATTCGGGCATCTGCGCCGCCTCGCTCTTCGTTGTCATATCGCCTCCCTCAACTTGATCGCCTCACCCTATGCGCCATCGTGATACAAAGATTACCGCAGGAATCGCCGAAGTACAGAAATAGAACGCGGATGAACACGGATTGGGCGGATCAACGCAGATTGGACGGCTCTTCCGTTCTTCTCTCTTGCCGTCCTCTGTGCCCCTCTGTGACCTCCGTGGTGAAATGCTTTTCTCTGCGCCCTCTGCGTGCTTTGCGGTGAATTTTGCCCTTGCCCCGGTTTGGACAAATGTGTGATTGCCGCTACGCTAATGGCAGATTAGGCATTTCAGCACATTCGCAAGCATTTCCCTGAGATTCGGCAATCCACATTGACGATCCAACTGCCTCCATGGTATCGCCGGCCCGCTAAGCTGCGACGCATCCCGCCGCCGGCGCAGGGCGACGCGCCCAAGATCAGCGTGATCGTGCCCACGCGCAACGAAGCCGCCAACCTGCTGCCGGTGCTTGAAGGCGTGTACCCCTTCGCCGACGAACTGCTCGTGATCGACGGGCACAGTGTCGACGGCACGCGCGACATCGCCGCGGCCTGCGGCGCACGCGTGGTGCTGGACGACGGACGCGGCAAGGGCGCAGCCATCCGCCGCGGCATCCAAGAAGCCACGGGCGACATCCTCGTCTTTGTCGACGCCGACGGCTCGCACGACCCCGCCGACATCCCCGCGCTGGTGGCGCCGATCCTGGCGGGCCGCGCCGACCACGTGTCCGGCTCGCGCATGTTGGGTGGCAGCGACGAACTGCACGCCACCATCCAGCAATTTGTACGCCTCTTCGGCAGCCAGGTCATCACCCTCAGCGTCAACTACACGCTGGGCGTGCGTCTCACCGACTGCCAAAACGGCTTCCGCGCCATCCGCCGCGACGTCGCCCTCGCCTTGCAGCTGCGCGAGAACATCACCACCATCGAGCAGGAGATGATCATCAAGTCGCTGCGCAGCGGCTATCGCATGGCGGAGGCGCCGACGCATGAATACGTGCGCGCCAATGGCGAATCCAACTTCCGCGTGCAGGACGTGTGGCCGCGCTACGTGCGCAGCTTTCTCTATTATCTGTTCGTCTGGCAGCCGCCGCGACGCGCCGCCTGATTGCCGCCTGATCTGCCATGCGCGCCGACTTCGGCCCCTCTGACGCCACGCCCAGCCCTGAGCCAAGCGCCGCCACGCCCGCCGCTGCCACGCCTGATGCTACGCCGCGCGGCCTGTGGGCGGTGATCGCGGCCTTCGTCGCGCTCGCCGTGATCTACAGCGTGGTGACGCCTCCCTTCGAGACGCCCGACGAGATCTGGCACATGGCCTTCATCCAGCAGCTCGCCACGGGACAGGGCCTGCCCGTGTCGCAGGCGGGGACCGAGGCCCTGTGGCAGCAGCAAGGCGTGCAGGCCCCCGGCTACTACCTGG
>JBBSBO010000736.1:0-2078 GCA_038251215.1 Caldilineales bacterium | reverse complement strand
GGCTGCCGGCTACGTACTGCTCTACGACCATGCCGTCGCCTTCGCCGCCCAACACCCGCAGGAGTGGGCCACCGCCTTCGCCATCCTCCACAGCACGGTTGCCTATTGGCGGCAGCAAGGGCGGCCATTCTTTGTGCTCCTGCGCAACGCGGGGCGTATCGCACAGACGGCGCCGCCGCTCGCGCTCCCCTAAGCGCGCCCACTTTAGCCGGAAAAAGGACCATCACCGTGACTTATATCGCCGCCCTTGACCTGGACGATACGCTCTTGCACAGCGACCACACACTCAGCCCCGCCACGCGCGAAGCCCTGCAACAATGGCGGCGCTGCGGTCATCACGTCGTGATCGCCACGGGCCGCCCGCCCCGCTCCGCCGGCGAATCGCTGCCGGACGAGCTGCGCGGCGTCCCGTGGATCTGCTACAACGGCGCCGAGATCTGGCAGGGCGACCGCAACATCTACCGCAACCTGCTCTCCGCCCACGACACCCATGCCATCATCAGCATGTTGCTGGCGTCCCGGCCTGAAAGCGTGCTGGGCCTGGAGATCGACGATGTACTCTACCTCAATCGCCCGTGGCAGCGCGCCTATAGCTACGAACTGGCCGACCTGTTGGCGACAGCCGACCGTCCTGCCGCCAAGATTCTCTTCTTCGACAACAACGTCGCCGCGCTGGGCGACCTCTTCACTGGGCTGCCTGCCTCGGCTCGCGTGATGATCTCCACCAAGTACGGCCTGGTCCAGGTGATGGCGCGCACCGCCGACAAGGCGCATGCCTTGCGCTTTCTCACCGCGCGCTGGGGCCTGAACATGCAGCACGTCGTCGCCTTTGGCGATGACATCAACGACGTGGACATGGTGCAGGCCAGCGGCCTGGGCGTGGCGGTGGAAAACGCCATCCCCGAGGTCAAAGCCGTAGCCGACCGCATCACGCTCTCCAACGACGACGACGGCGTCGCCCTGATCCTGCAAGAGCTGCTCGCGGGCCAATGCGCGGGCGATATGGTATAATCCCGCCCAGGCAGTCAACAGGCCACGAGACTGCCTGGGCCATCCGCATCTTATCCATAACCACGTGCAGCGGAGTTGTCATGAGCCAAGACCTTGCGGGGCAAGTGGTCGTGGCGGGCCATATCTGCGTCGACCTCATCCCCAGTTTTGAAGCGCGCCACACCCCGTCCGCGACACTGTTCGAGCCGGGAAAACTGATCAACGTCGGCCCCGCCCTGCTCACGACGGGGGGCGCCGTCTCCAACAGCGGCCTGGCGCTGCATCGCCTGGGCGTACAGACCCGGCTGCTGGGCAAGATCGCCGACGACATCTTCGGCCATGCCTTGCTCGACCTGCTGGCCGCGCGCGACCCCAGCCTCACCGCCGGCATGGTCGTCTCGGCGGATGCGCCCAGCTCCTACACCATCGTCATCAGCCCGCCCGGCAGTGACCGCAGTTTCCTGCACTGCCCAGGCGCCAACGACACCTTCGGTCCGGAAGATGTGGACGTGGCGCAGTTGGCCGGCGCGCAGATTTTTCACTTCGGCTACCCGCCGCTCATGCGGCGTATGCACATCGACGGCGGCGTTGAACTGACCGCGCTGCTGCGCAAAGTCCATGAGGCAGGCATTGCCACCTCGCTCGACCTAGCGCACATCGACCCGGACTCGCCTTCGGGCCGCGTCAACTGGCGCGGGCTACTGCGCCTGGCGCTGCCCTATGTCGATTTCTTCCTGCCCAGCCTGGACGAGGTCTTTTCCATCTTGCAGCCGGCGCGCTTCCAAGCCGCCGCGCAGCAGCATGGCGGCGACTTCATGGCCGCGGTCGACGCGGCGCTGCTCCATGACCTAGCGGGCGAGCTGCTCGATTTCGGCCCCGCCGTCGTCGGCCTTAAGATGGGCGACCAGGGTATCTACCTGCGCACCGCCGCGGCGCGGGCACGGCTTGACGCCGTTCGCAGCGTGACGCTCGGCCCTGCCTGGCTTGGCCGCGAGCTGCTGGCCCCCGCTTTCCGCGTGAACTTGGTCGGCACCACCGGCGCGGGCGATTGCGCCGTCGCCGGCTTCATTGCTGGCGTGGTGCGCGCT
>JBBSBO010000735.1:0-2084 GCA_038251215.1 Caldilineales bacterium | reverse complement strand
CATGGGCGGCGGCGCCACGCGCAGCAACGGCGCGCCGGCGGCACGCCCTGCACGCAGCCCCTTCACCTGAGCGGGTTCCTGCTAAGCAAACAGTTTGTTTGCTCAAGGATTTGTTTGCTCAAGGAGACAGGTTGCATGACGCTCGACGCCAAGCTCGACGCCAAAGTCGAAACGAAACTGGAAGCCAAGCTGGAATCTGAGGCCGCCAAAGACACGCTCAAGGTGCGTCTGCGGCGCGTCGAAGGTCAAGTGCGCGGCGTGCAGAAAATGGTGGACGATAACCGAGATTGCCACGAAATCTTGCAGCAATTGGCTGCCATCCGCGCCGCGGTGCAAAACGCCTCCGAGTTGTTCTTGCAAACCTACGCCAAAGAGTGTTTGGCGCGCACCGACCAGATCGACGGCGCCGAGCGCGATGCGCTGATCGACAACGTCATGAAGATGATCATCAAGATTCGGTAAGTCGAAATTCGCTAGTCAAAATCCGTTAAGGTTTCGCACATCATTTGATAGATGCCTGGAGGAAAATCCAATGGCTGTAACAAAAAGCGCCAAAGTAGAATGGCAGGGGACCGACCTCGTCTTCCGCGCCACGTTGGGTTCGGGATACGAATTTGACATGAACGGCCCCGCCACGCCCCAGGGCGGCAGCCCGGTCGAGTTCCTGATCGCGGGGGCCGTTGGTTGCTCCGCCATGGACGTGATCCACATTCTGAGTCGCCGTCGCGTCAACGTCACCGGCCTGAGCGTCGAGGTCAAAGGCGTGCAGGCGGAAGACGCGCCCAACGTCTTCACCGACGCCACCTTCGTCTACACGGTCAGCGGCGAGAACATCAACCCGGCGGACGTCGAGCGCGCTATCGACCTTTCGATGGACAAATATTGCTCGGCCAGCATCATGCTCAAGCGAGCGGGTATGAACGTCGCCACGGAATATCACATCGTCGACACGGCCCCGGCCTTAGCCTAAGCGCCTTCTTGGAACACAAAGCGGCCCGCGGAAATCGCCGCGGGCCGCTTGCTTTTCGCCTGCGCCTGGGCTTATTCCTATGGCAGCACGCGGATCTCAAACAGCTTGGGCCACAGCTTGCCGGTCACAAAAATCCGGTCGCCTTCGGCGTCGTAGGCGATGCCGTTGAGCACGCTCTCCGGCCCGTTGCGCTCCTCCGGCGCCATCAGCCCCGCCAGGTCAATCCACCCTACGACGTTCCCATTCGCCGGGTCGATGCGAGCGATGCGGTCGCTGTGCCACACGTTGGCCCATACCTCGCCCTGCACGAACTCCAACTCGTTGAGTCGCGTCACCGGCGCGCCGCCGTCGCTCACCGTCACGCGCCGCGTCTCTGCCAGCGTGTCGGCAGCGCGCCAATAGAGCGTAGCCGTGCCGTCGCTCATGATCAGCTCCTCGCTGTCGTGCGTCAACCCCCAGCCTTCCGTCGGGTATTGGAAGGAATCCAGCACATCGAAGCCGGCCGCGTCATAGACAAAGCCGGTGTTCGACTGCCACGTCAACTGGTAGATCTTATCGCCCAGCAACGTGATGCCTTCGCCGAAATACTGCTCCGGCAGCAGCACGCCTTGTTCCACTGCCCCATCGGCCAACGCCACACGCCGCAGCGACGATTCGCCATACAGCCCCGTGCCCTCATAGAGCGCGCCATCCGCCCATTCCAGCCCTTGCGTATACGCGCCGGGGTCATGCGGATACTCGGCGACCACCTCGAACGTATAGACCGGAACCGCCGCGACCTCGCCCTGCGACGCCACGGGCGGCGCGGGCAGCGGGCTGAGCAGCGGGCTGACTTGCGCCACCGGCGGCGCTGAGGCCGGCGTTGGAACCGGGGTGGACGGCGCCAGGGTAGATGTCGCGGCTGCCGTCGCGTCCGGCTTTGGCCGCCCAGAGCAGCCCGTAAGGCTCAGCAGTACCATAAGCGCCAGCAGTAGCGCCGCCGTCTTGGTTTTCATCAGAGCCGTTTCACTCTTTCCGCAACCAGAATCAAGGAGAACCTTGAGTGGAATGTGCCAGCCGTGCAGGAAGCTGCGAGCCTCCTGCACGGCGTTGCTGCCGTGCGATTCTACCCCTT
>JBBSBO010000734.1:0-2089 GCA_038251215.1 Caldilineales bacterium | reverse complement strand
GAGCAGGCCGACAGTTCGGTCGTTACAAGCTATGGTATACTGCTGCCGGAAACATTGGCGCCGGGCGCGTACTCGCTGGTGGTGGGCCTCTATCGCCCGGAGGCGAGCGGCGCCCCGCGTGTCGCCACGCTGGACGGCGCCGACTTTGTGGCGCTACAAAGCGTGGGAGTGGGGCCGGCCGGCTCCGCGGCGTGTAGAGACTATACGCCCACGGACGAGCCGCGGCCAAGCGAGTGATTCGGAAGCAAGTTGAAGGTATGTTGAACGCATGTTAAATGCAGCTTATGAGGGCGCGCAACGCTTGGCATTTTCGCCTTCGCGTTGGGTGCGCGTCACGGCGCTGACCGCGGTCTGCGCGGCGGGCGCGGCGTTGATCGCGCTCTTCATCGGCATCGCCGGCCCGCTGATCTCGCTGGCGGCGGCGGTGGCGCTGGTGGGCGGCGCGCTGATTATCCTGGACACGCATTGGGGCTTTGTGGCGTTGGCGGGCGTGGTCTTCATCCTGCCCTTCGCCAGCCTGCCCTTTAGCATCGGCTTCAAGCCCACCTTTTTGGATGTGGCGTTGGCCGCGCTTGTCTTTGTGTGGATCGTCAAGTTGGCGATTGGACAGGAGCGCGAGTTTATCGCCTCGCCGCTGGGTGTGCCCATCAGCCTGTTTATGCTGATGGCGCTCTTTAGCTTTGTGTATGGCATGGCGCACAGCAGCGCCAATAGCTTTTTCATCCGTCGCTTCGCCGAAATCCTGCTGGGGATTGGGCTGTTCTTTATCGCGGTCAACAGCGTGCGCAGCGAGCGCGAGATCGTATGGGTGGTGCGCTGGCTGATGTTGGCGGCCTGGGGCGCGGCGGCGATTGCCGTGGCCTTCTATGTGATGCCGCAGGCGTGGACGGTAGCTGTGCTCAACCGGCTGGTGCGCTTCGACTACCCGGGCGGCTATGGCGCGCTGCGTTGGATCGAGGACGACCCCAGCGGTACGATGCGCGCCATCGGCACGGCGGTTGACCCGAATGTGCTGGGCGGAATGATGATCCTCGCGGGCGCGCTCTTGGCGCCGCAATTGTTCACCCCGGCGCGTCTCTTTCCGCGCCGGCTGGCTGTGGTCATGTTTTTGACGGCGGCGGCGGCGCTGTATTTGACGTACAGCCGCTCGGCGCTGCTGGGGCTGGCAGCGGCTATCGGCTTCATCGCCGTACTCAAGTATCGCAAGCTGCTGTTGGTGGGGGTTGCCGGGGGCCTGCTCTTGCTGCTGTTGCCGCAGACACAGGACTACGTGGCGCGGCTGGTTGCGGGCTTTGCGGGCCAGGACTTGGCGACGCAAATGCGTTTCGGCGAATACAAAGACGCCCTGGTTTTAATTGGGCGTTATCCGCTGTTTGGAGTGGGGTTTACCGGCGTGCCGGATATTGACCTCTACCTCGGCGTGAGCATGCTCTATCTAATCCTGGCGGAGAACATGGGCGTGATTGGCCTGCTCTTCTTCGGTTGGACGATGATCGGCTTCTTCGTGCTGGTGTTGCGCACGTGGCGGCAGGGCTTTAGCGACAGGCTGGAGCCGATCGCGCTGGGGCTGGCGGGCGGGGTGCTGGGCGCGTTGGTCAGCGGCATTTTCGACCACTATTGGTTTAACATAACGTATCCGCATATGACCGTGTTGCTGTGGCTGTTCCTGGGGCTGGGCGTGGCTGCGGTCGAGATTCAACGGACGGCGAACTGTGGCGCAGCGGGTGCGATGATCGGCGAGAATCCCTAATCGATCGGCCTGCCGGGCGGATCGTCTGGCCGGCAGGCTGTTTATTGCGAGGCAAGCATGATGAGCGAATTCGAGAGCATCGAACTGAATGAGTATGGCACGATTCGCCTGGAGCCGCGCCCGGAGCCGCTTGAGAATCCCAGGGCGACCCGGCGCGGCGGCCAGTTGACGCGCGGGCGCCGCCCGGAGTGGTTGCGCGTGAAGGCGGCGGATAGCCCGCGCTATCGCGAACTGGCCGGGTTGTTCCGCGGCAAGAGCCTGCACACCGTGTGCGAGGAAGCCATGTGCCCCAATATCGGCGAGTGCTGGGGACGCGGCACCGCCACCTTCTTGCTGATG
>JBBSBO010000733.1:0-2096 GCA_038251215.1 Caldilineales bacterium | reverse complement strand
CGTGTTCCAGCCGGTGCAGCTTTCCGTTAGCCTGTACATTGGCTTCGGGCAGGGCGATGTCCACTTCGATGTTGTCGGACTGGTGCTGATTGACCAGAGAGACGAAGAGCGTCTTCGTGTCCGGGTCGAAGGTAACAGAGCAGTCGAGGTACGGGATGCCCCACAGGCGGAGGTCGGGCGCGTCAAACGTGTCGGACTCTACCCACGCATCCAAGGCGAGGGGGCCGCTGTGGTTGGCTTGCATCCAGAAGGGCCAATAGACCGGCTCGCGCCAGACGCCGTCCTGGTTGACCATGATCAGGCCGACGACGTTGATGGACTGGGCCACGTTGGCCAGCTTGACGACGTTGCATTGGCGCTGCATCAGGTTGATGAAGGAGGCGACGGTCAGCGCGTCGCGCAGATGATAGGTGGGACCAAAGGGATTGAATTCAGGATGGCTTGCCATCATGGTGCCGGCGGGGGATGCGTTCCATTCGGTGACGGCGATGGAAAGGTCGCGGCTGCGCGGGTTGTTGCGGCGCACCTGCCGGATGACGGCAGCCATTTCTTCGATCAGTTGCCCGGTGCGATGCGGGCCGGCCATCAGCGTTTCCCAGCCAGCAAGGGTGGGCCCGGTGTGCCAGTAGTCGTGGACGGAGAGATAGTCCACATAGGGACAGACCTCCGGCGCCACTTCGCGCGCCCAGTCCTGCGCCGCGGCCGGATGGCCTCCGACGGCGACCAGTTCGATGGAGGGGTCAAGGCGGCGAAGCACTTTTGCCCACTCACGCGCCTCGGCGCCGTATTGGGCGGCGGTGGTATAGCCGACTTCCCATGGCCCATACATTTCATTGCCGAGCTGCCAGTAGTGGACGCCGTAGGGGGCTTCCTGGCCATGCTTGCGGCGGAGGTTGGCATAGTAGGTGTTGGATGTGCTGTTGCAGTATTCCAGCCATGCTGCGGCTTCTTCGAGGCCGGCTGTGCCCATGGCGAAGTTAAGTTGCGGCTCGGCGCCGATGCGCCGGCAGAACTCGATGAACTCGTGTGTGCCGAACTCATAGCGGGCGGGCCAGCCGAAGTGGAGGTCGATTTTGCTTGGGCGCTCTTCCACAGGGCCGACGCCGTCGAGCCAGTGATAGCTGGTGCCCGTGCAGCCGCCGGGCCAGCGAATGATGGGGGGGCGCAAGTCCTGAATGTAGCGGACGACTTCGCTGCGCAGGCCGTACGCATCGGCGTCAGGCGCGGAGGGGTCATAGAGGCCGCCTTCGGAACAGCCGGGCCGGCGGCACATGAACTGACCGTAGATGTTAGGGTTGATGCGCCCGATGCAGCGGTCTACGTCGATCTTGACGCGTGCTTGCATGAGAGTGTAGCTCCTTGTTCGTGGCGTATTGCGAGATTATCCCTTGATGCCGGTGAAGACGATGCCCTGGATGAAGTATTTTTGGGCGAAGAAGAAGATGAGGAGCACAGGCAGCATGGCCACGAGAGAGGCGGCCATGAGCAGATGCCACTCGGTATAGTTTTGATCTTGGAATGAGCGCAGGCCCAGCGAGAGTGTGTAGAGGTTGCGAGAGTGCAGGTAGATCAACGGGCCGAAGAAATCGTTCCAGGAAGAGTTGAACATGAAGATACTGACTGCGGCGAGGGCGGGCTTGGACAGCGGCAGGATGATGCGCCAGTAGATGCCGAAGATGGAGGCGCCGTCTATGCGAGCGGCGTCGTCGAGTTCCAATGGAATCGCCATGAAGAACTGGCGCAAGAGGAAGGTGAGAAACGGGCCGCCGAACCAGTTAGGCAGAACGAGCGGCGCGTACGTGTCGATCCAGCCAAGATAGCGATAGACGATGAACTGGGGTACCAGCGTGACCTGGTGCGGCAGCATCATGGTGGCTAGCATGATCACAAAGAGCGTGTCGCGCCCGCGCCAACGCAGGCGTGCGAAGGCGAACGCCACCAGAGAACAGGACACGATCTTGCCTACAACGTCCATCAAGGTGACGAATACCGTGTTACGGATGTAGAGGCCAAAAGGGACGACCTGGAATATCTCGCGATAGTTGTTCCACATGGGCGGGCGCGGGATCCACTTGGGCGGTATCTCCATGACGGTG
>JBBSBO010000732.1:0-2096 GCA_038251215.1 Caldilineales bacterium | reverse complement strand
ATCAACGCGTTTCTGCCCTTCAGCTTCATCTTTCCTCCTCATAGTTTGTCCAAATGGTTGGTCCAAGTCCTAGCTTGATAACCGGATCGACCCAGCGTGCGGCTGCCGCCTTGCAAATCTGCACCGGCTGGCATACGATAGAGCAAGCTCACGCCAGCTTGCCTTGTACGCGCATCAGACCGTTCGACAATGCGTGCAAGCCGTCTCCTGTCCGCCCTTCCACATGCAAGGAGTTGCATACGCAATGGAATACCGTCCGCTAGGAAAGACCGGCGTCAAAGTCTCCAAGCTGTGTTTCGGCACCATGTCCTTTGGCGGCGACGCCGACGAAGCGACGTCCGAGACCATGTTCAAAGCCTGCCTGGATGCCGGCATCAACTTCTTTGACTGCGCCAACGTCTACGCCAAAGGTCGCTCCGAAGAGATCCTGGGGCGGCTGATGGCCGGTCGCCGCGACGATCTCGTCATCACTTCAAAGGTGGCCGGGGCCGTGGGCGGCGACGTCAACCAGCGCGGCCTCTCGCGCCGCCACATCATGCAACAGGTCGAAGCCAGCCTGCAACGTCTCCACACCGACCGCATCGACCTCTACTTTGTCCACCAGTTTGATTCCGCCGCGGCCATGCACGAGACGCTCCGAGCACTGGATGATCTCGTGCGCCACGGCAAGGTCCTCTATCTGGGCGTCAGCAACTGGGCCGCCTGGCAGATCGCCAAAGCGCTGGGCATTTCCGAACGTGATGGCCTGGCGCGCTTCGAGTGCATTCAACCCATGTACAACCTGGCGAAACGGCAGGCCGAGGTCGAGATCCTGCCCCTCGCCGCGTCGGAACAACTGGGCGTGATCTCCTACAGCCCCCTTGGCGGCGGACTGCTCACGGGCAAGTACAGCAAGTCCGACAAGCCTGCCGCCGGTCGCCTGGTCGATAATCCCATGTACGGCAAACGCTACGGCGAACAGCAGTACTACGAGATCGCCGAGCGCTTCACCGACTACGCCCGCGACGCAGGCGTGCATCCGGTCTCATTAGCCGTCGCCTGGGTCATGGCCCACCCGGCGATCACGGCCCCCATCATCGGAGCCAGAAACCTGGAACAACTGCAGCCGTCGCTCGACGCGCTCAAGGTCGACATGAGTCCCGCCCGTCGCGCGGAGATCTCGGCGCTGTCCATCGACCCGCCGCCTGCCACCGACCGCCTCGAAGAGCGCCGCTAGTCCATCATAATAGGGTGACGTTCGCCAGGCGCCGCCGGTGTCGACGTCGCCCTATTCCGCCTCCATGCTCAGGCCCTCTACCTCAACGCGCATTCGTGTCATGTGGTCACCTCCTGCCGGCTAACTCACCGACGGATCCACGGCTGTGGGGACGCTCGTCAGTTCTTGCAGGCAAAAACGCGCGCCAAAAGCCTCAGTGCCGGGAGCGAATACCTCGGCCCGCTGCTCGCCGCGCACCGCAGTCATTGCCCCGCGCGCCTCCAGCTTGGCGCACTCCGCCGCCAAGTTGCCCACGCACAGGCGCACCGCGCAGATTCCCTCGCCCTGCGCTTCCAGCCGATCCAGCATCGGCCCGGGCGAAGTCGGCGCCACCAACTCCACATGGAAGTCGCGCATCCAGTAGTGCGCCGACATGGCGCCCGGCGTCTCGTGCGCGCCTTTCTCGCCCGGGCGAAAGCCCAGTTGTTCCTCGTATAGGTATTCAGCAGCCTTAAGGTTGCGCACCAGCAGCACCACGCCCGCCACAGAGGTCACAGCGAGCTTGTGGCGCGGCGGCGCGGCGAAAAGCTGCCGGTCCGGCAATTCCCATTGGACGAAGCAGGGCCACGGTCGCCGCAGCGCGCTGCCCCCCGGCTGCAACACGCGCCCCTGCAATGTGCGCCCGTCGGGGCATTCTCGTCGCATGGCATAGGGGCCGAACACGTCCATGCCCGCCCGGGTCAACCGTGTGGCCAACCCGTCGATGTCGTCGGTCGCCATCCCAACGGACAACCACCCGCCGCGCCGCGGCGCCAGCAGCTCCATCAAGCGCGCGCGCTTGATGCCCGCCGCCACAGCGGCGTCACGGTCGTAGACGCCGGATACCATGATCGTATCCTCT
>JBBSBO010000731.1:0-2099 GCA_038251215.1 Caldilineales bacterium | reverse complement strand
GTGCGCCAACAGCTTGAGCCGCCCGCTCAGCGCCGTATAGTCCAGTTCTTGATCTGCCATGTACTCTGCCATCGCCCATTTCACCTTTCGCGGGTGCGGCGCAATTGTGTCACCGCTTAAGTCTTGGGTATTATATATGCAGTTTGCCATATATGCAAATTGTCGCATGAAAGGAACGGCACACATCCTAGACGCGGCAAGCCGGCTGAGCGTATATTTGCTCAGCCGGCTTGCCGGTCACTGTGTCGGTTAGGCTGCGCTACAGCTTGTTCGTTGTGGCGCAGCCCTCAGTCATGCTTACGGGGTAGGCGGAATGTTCACCGTGGCGGTCGCCGTGCCGGTGATGTCTACGCCCGCGACGGAGGCGGTCCATGTGGCTACGTTGGTGGTCGTGACCGTCATTCCAGTGGTTACGGCTGTGACCGTGTAGTAGCTCTGCCCAGGGCCGAGGTCATAGGCGAAACCACTCAGAATGGTCCCCAGTTCGCTGTCTTCCACGGTGTGCACAGGCAGAGTGATGCTGCCCGTGTTGCTCACGGTGTAGCAGTAACGCGGCCAGGCAGGGATGTTGACCGGGTTGATCACGTTGGTTGTGCCACAGGTGTTGGGAGTCAGCGAAACAGTCTTCGCCAGGTCGAGCGCAGCCACATCCACGGTCGCGGCAGCGAAGACGCTGCGACTGACGCCGCCGTCCACATAGCCGGTCCATTCGCCGATGCGCACCACGGGGGCGCCCGCTGCGGTAACCGTGCCGCTGATCTCGTAGCCCAGGGTAACGTTGCTCACGCTGGCCCCAGGGGTGAGGGTGTACGGCTCGGCGCTGAAGATGACGCCGTCCACGCTGTCTTGCAGCGTGTGCAGCGGCAGCGGAATGTTGCCGAGGTTGGTCACGGTGTAGCAGTAGTAGACGGTGCTGCCGTCGGCCGCGACGATGTTGCTGTCGGCGGCGCAGGCGGCGGGGTCGGTCCCCACCGTGGCGGTCATATCCAGGGTAGCAAAGAAGCGCAACATGTTGCGGTAGTCGATGCTGTAGTCCTGCGTGCTATTGCCGAAGCGACAGCGCAGATAGACCTGCTTATAGTGATCGCCCATCAGGCGGTAGAAGAGGCGGTCACAGTTCGAGTCGATGTCGCGTTCCACGATGCGGGGCAGATGGGACGGGGTCCAGCGTGCGCTGCCCCCCACATGCGAACCCATGCCATGGGGCGCCATCTGCAGGATGGCATCCAGCGGGCTGGAGCCGCCCTGCGCGGCGCTGAGCAGCAGCCCGCCGGACAACACCAACACCAGAGCCAAAGTCACACTGACGAGAATCAATTTACTGCGGCGTTTCACGTGCATGTCTCCTTTACGAGTTGGATCGAGTAGAACAAATTACTGCGAGCGGTTGGCTGTCGCCGGCGAGGGGCGGCGGATCACTCCCTCGTCCCTCACCGGCCTCCGCGCCTACTGGATGGCTTCTTCAGCCGTGCAGTCGGACAGATATTTGATGCTGCCATTCGTCGCCAGGAAGGCGATCTTGACATCATCCAAGTAGATGTTGGAGTTAAGGAAGGCGGGCGATTGCGCCTGCGCCAGCACCATGATATCGCGGGCGTCGCCCAGCTCCACGGTGTTGACCAACTGCGCCCACTCGCCACGCACATAGCCGTTGGCATAGAGGGCGACGTCGCCGTCGGCCCCAGGCTTGACGCCCAAGGACGCCCAGTCATAGTCGATGCCATCCTTGCCGGGGCCGCTGCCCTGATCATGGTCCCAGATCAAGTAGCGCACGCTGACCTGCACCTGGCCGCCTTCATAGCCGGCGGGCACCGCGATGCGCGGGCTGCCCAGGCCGGCAGCGTAGGGGCGGCTGCCTGCGATCTTGATGGCGTACTCCTCGCGCCCGTCCTTGCTCTCGGCGTCGTTGTAGCGATTGCCGGGGCCGACCGAGCGCTCACGCGTGAAGGCGACGTTGTTGGCGCTGTATTCGCCTTCGTCCAGGGCAAAGGGCGCCCAGCCGGAGTACCAGTCGGTCCACATGTCGGGGTTGCCGTCGGAGGCGGACCAGCCAATCTCGGCGTTGAAGTCGTTACACACCGAGGGCGAGTCGTACAGCG
>JBBSBO010000730.1:0-2101 GCA_038251215.1 Caldilineales bacterium | reverse complement strand
GTCCAAGGCTCCGTTCAGGATGCGGAATTCGTTGGTCTGGATGGTTGCATGACGTTCCATGGCCAGCTCGGTAACGGACTGGCAGACATCCCCATAGCAGTGGACGACCTGATCCGCGTTGTATCCGCTGCGCAGCAGGGCGGCGCCGTGCAAAGCCGCGGAGCGCCCGATGGCCGTGGCGGCGGGGGCCGGCTCCCGGGCCAAGACGGCCGTTGATGGTGCTGAATCAGCCAAACGCAAGGTATCGATTAGCTGCTGCAGGAACTGTGGCACACCGTGGTCCATGGTGTCGGCCACCATCGCGGGCACCTTGCGATGCGCCGCCTTGCGCCGGCAGCGCGCGATCAGTTCGTCACGGTTGGCCTCCAGGAAGGTCATCAACACGACGCACCATGGCCCTGCGCCGTCGGCGCAACCTTGAGGTAGTCAACCAAGCCCGCGGGCAAGCTATTGCGCAAAGGCGTGGCCGGACCGGTCTTGCTTGGCCCGGTACATGGCCGCGTCCGCGCGCCTTATCAATGCCGACGCGGTTCCGCCATCCTGAGGGAAGATAGAGATGCCGATGCTCGTCTGAACGCTCAGGAACTCCGTCCTGGCCCCGGTTCGGACTTCGATGGGAGCCTGGATCGCCTTGACGATTTTGTCCGCGATAGCGGCGAGGTCCGCGGGGGTTCCGGTGTCCACCAGCAGGTACAGGAACTCGTCGCCACCGTAGCGGCTCACCGTATCGTCGGCCCGCGCACTTTTCTCAATACGTTGGGCGACCGCCTTCAGGACGGCGTCGCCGGCCTCGTGCCCGTAATGGTCGTTCACCGCCTTGAAGCTGTCGATGTCCAGGAACATCACCGCCAGCGCCCACTGGTGGCGGTGCGCCTGCGCAATCCCATGTTCCAGGCGGTCGTCAAACAGAGCCCGGTTGGGTAGTCCCGTCAGGACATCATGGAACGCGGCGTGGCGCGCCGCCTGCTCCTGTTCCGTGGCGGCAGCGAACTGGTGCACCAGCAGTGTCCGATCCCTGACCTGTCCTTCCAGGGCCCGGTTCATCTGCGTCAGTTTCCCCGAAGCGTCGTCCACCTTTCTCTCGGTGGCCTCGTTGACTGAAAGCGCTTCCGCTACCTGGGGCGATGGGCCGCGGCTCGACACTTCCTGCCTGAGCGCCTCGTTGACGGAGGTCAGGCTGTGGGCCGACTCCTCGACCAGATCCTTCACGCGCTCGCCTTGGGCCAGCACCTTGTTCAACTCATCCGCGGTCGTGGCGATCATAGGCCGAGACTATCAACTGCAGTGCCGCGTGCGTCTGTGCGGTAGCGACCATAGGGAGGCCCGAAACGGGCGGGCCAATGCAGACCATTGTGTACGCCAGCGAACCGACGCACCCCGGCAGCCGCGCTAGTTTCGTGAGGCAGCAACTCCCCAACAAGCCCGGAGGCGTCATGGACTCAAATTGGGTTCACAGTTCGAGTGGTCTTCCCGATGAGGGGCAGAAAATCGGGTTCACGCTCCATGATCGAAATGTTGTCATGCAGGGCACCTTTGTCCAACGGGCCTTTCGCTCCCACTGGGCGGAGTACGCCATCGAGCGCGTCAGCAGCTGGCACGGTGTGATCCTGACCGACGGTCCAGCCGGTCCCGGGGCGGCATGAGACGGGAGGCGCCTTGCCTGGCGCGCCAATGCGAGCCGCGGCCCATCTTCCCCTTCCTGCAGACGGTGTGATCCATGATGCGTAATCCGATCAGCTTCATATTCCAAATAGGCAAGCACGCATCGTTGCCATTCCGACCGCTGTTGAAGCTTGGTGCGAGCGACGCAAATACAACCACACTGCTTCCGACCTCACGCGTTCCGCCCAAGAACGTCGAAAAGGCGGTACCGCCACCGCACAGCAACCAAATGTCTTCGTAAGCGCGCGTGACCGATCCATTCCAGTCTCACCCGCAGCACGCCGGCGTTGGACCCTGCCCAACCCCATCGGTCCGCCCGTGCCCAGATGGCAGTACCTACGCAGGCCGGATGAACTCCGCCAAGCGTGCACCCGCCCATACCAGCGCGAAGCCGCCGACCAGCGTGGCGGCGAGATAGCCCAGCAGCAGGCCGGTTTTG
>JBBSBO010000729.1:0-2107 GCA_038251215.1 Caldilineales bacterium | reverse complement strand
CCGCCATACTCGCTTGCCATTTCAGGCCCGCAGGCCGCTTTAATCTCTTTGATAGGTCCCGGCGCGTACCCTGTGGACCGGCTATGTGGGTTTCGTCGCCTATGAGCAGCTGCACGGGCTTCAGCCGCCCAAACTCAGCAGATCCGCTTCGCTCAAGGTAGGCACGCCCAGGCGCAGAGCCTTATCCAGCTTGCTGCCCGCGTTCTCGCCCGCCGCTACGTAACTCGTCTTGCCGCTGACGCTGCCCGTCACCTTGCCACCGCGCGCCTCGATGTACGCCGTGGCTTCCTCACGCGATAGGGTCGGCAGCGTGCCGGTGAGTACGAAGGTCAGCCCCGCAAACGGCTGCGGACCGGTCGCGTTCCTCGCGCCGCCGTCGCCGGCAACGCGCACGCCTGCCTGCGCGAACTTCTGCACCAACGCCCGGTTCGGCTCCAGCGCGAAGAATTCAGCCACGCTCTGCCCGATCTTGGGGCCGATGCCGTCGATGCCGCCCAGCTCGTCCGCCGTCGCCGCCATCAGATCGTCCAGCCCGCGCAAGTGTTCCATCAGCGTCTCCGCCACCACGCTGCCCACAAAACGGATGCCCAGCCCCGCCAATAGGCGATCCACCGGACGCCCCTTGCTCTCTTCCACTGCGCGCTGCAAGTTGGCTACGCGCTTCTCGCCATACCCTTCCAGCTCCTGGATGCGCGACCAGGGCAGGTAGTAGATGTCCGCCAAGTCGCGGATGAAGCCCTGCGTCACAAACAGCTCCGCCTGGCGCAGGCCGAAGCCCTCCACATCCATCGCCCCGCGCGAGACGAAATGCTCCACCTCGCGCACCAGCTGCGCCGGGCAGGCGTTGTTGACGCAGTAGGTGGCGGACTCTCCCTCCGGGCGCACCAGCGGCTGACCGCACGCCGGGCAGACGGCGGGCATCTCCCACACGCGTTCGTCGCCCGTGCGCAACTCAGTCAAGGGCCGCAGTACCTTGGGGATGACATCGCCGGCGCGCTTAACCATCACCGTGTCGCCGATGCGAATATCCAGGTCGCGAATATAGTCCTCGTTATGCAGCGTGGCGCTGCGCACGGTGACGCCGCCGATCTGCACCGGCTCGAGCACGGCGTTGGGCGTGATGGCGCCCGTGCGCCCCACGTTGACCACAATGTCGTTGAGCTTTGTCACCGCCTCCTCGCCCGCGAACTTGTAGGCCAACGCCCAGCGCGGGTCTTTGCCTGTATAGCCGAGCAACTGCTGCAATGCCAGCGAATCTACCTTAATCACGGCGCCGTCCACCTCGAAGGGCAGCTCGTGCCGCCGCTCGCCAAAGGCTGCCACGTACTCTACCAGCGCCTCGAACTCCGCATCGTCAAAGCGCCGGGAATCCTGATACACGGGCAAGCCCAGCTCGTGCAGATAGACCAAGCTGCCGCTGTGCGTGGCGGGGAACGGCCCTTCTCCCTCTACGATCAGCGCTTGATAGACCCACAATTTCACCGGTCGCCCAGCCGAGATGCTGCTGTCCAACTGGCGCAGGCTGCCCGCCGCGAAGTTGCGCGGGTTGGCGAAGGTGCGCTCCTCCTGCTCCGCCTGCCGCCGGTTGAAAGCCTCGAAGTCGGCCTTGTCGACATACGCCTCCCCGCGCAGGACCAGGCGGTCGGGCGCGGTCACCTCCGCGTCCCGGCGCGCCGGGACGCGCAGCGGCAAGCTGCGCACGGTGCGCAAGTTAGGCGTGATGTTCTCGCCATATTCGCCGTCGCCGCGCGTCGCGCCCAGCACAAATTGCCCGCGCTCATAGTGCAGCACCACCGTCAGCCCGTCGAACTTCGGCTCCACCACATACGACAACTCGGCGCTGCGATCTTCGGGCAAAAAGCGCTTGATGCGCTCGCGCCAGGCATGCAGATCCTCCAGGCTAAATGCATTCTGCAAGCTCAGCATCAGCATCGGGTGGCGCGTCCGCTCAAAGCGCTCGGACACGTCACCGCCCACGCGCAGCGTTGGGCTGTCCATGCTGCGCAACTGCGGATGCTCCGCCTCCAGCGCCTGTAGTTTCTGAAAAAGAGCGTCGAACTCCTGGTCCGACACGCTAGGGTCATCCAGGATGTAGTAGCGATACTGG